>NZ_JAUBTT010000024.1:0-81499 GCF_036705125.1 Microcoleus sp. B7-D4 | reverse complement strand
AGCCGGATGCGGGGAAACCAGCACGTCCGGATCTAACTGAGAGGGGCGGGGAATAATATCCCCCCTCGACTCAACCAGTTTGAGGAATTTTTAGCCTGCTGTTTCCGCAATCTCGGTTATGCGGTCGAAATGACACCCAAAACGGGGGATTTTGGTGCGGACTTGATTCTCTCTAAAGCCCGCAAGAAAACCGTTGTCCAGGCAAAACGCTATCAAGGAAAAGTGGGAAATTCCGCCGTGCAAGAAGTGGTTAGTGCGGTTAAGTATTACGGGGCGCAAGATGCGATCGTTATTACAAACAGTATGTTTACATCCAATGCTCATAAACTGGCTCAAGCGAATGGGGTACAACTCTGGGGAAGAGAACAGTTAATTGATTTAGTGATTCGAGCTAAAAAATAAGGTATCTATGAACCAAGAATCCCAGTCTCTGAAAGAGCGGGGAGTGTCATTTGAAACACAAAAACTTGGCAGTTTTGCAGTCGGAAACTCGCTGGATTCCCAGCAATACAGTGGAAATAGACACTCCTGAAAAAGCTCGATCGCTCCTTAAGTTAATGGATGCACTCGAAGATTTGGATGACGTGCAAAGTGTGACGGCGAATTTTGAAATGACAGATGAATTGATGTCTTTGAGTATGGTTTAACAATCTAAATCACCAGATTTTTGCCATCCGCAAGACAAATCCCGGTAACTCTGGCTCGCCGCTGACTGTTTCAGGATTATCTAAGATTTCAGGTTCGCAATCGGGACGGTAGATGTAGACTTTTCTGTTTTTGCGATCGACCAAAAAGCCGAGCGATACACAGTTATCAATATATTCTTGCATCTTGTTTTGCAATCCCTTGAGAGTGTCACTAGCAGACCGCAATTCAATCACAAAGTCAGGACAAATCGGTGCGAATGAGGCTTTTTGTTCTTCAGTTAAGGCATTCCAGCGCTCTAGTTTAATCCATGAGGCATCGGGAGATCGGGTTGCTCCATTCGGCAAGGTAAAGCCTGCACTGGAGTCAAACGTTTCACCTGTGCCATCTTCTTCTGCCCAGTTCGCAAGTTGCTGAGCAATTTTAATGTTGCGATTCCCTGTATCTGAAAAGGCTGGTGACATGATAATGACTTCCCCACTGGCAGTACGCTCAATTCTTAAATCGCGATTAACTATACAGAATTCATAGAACTGTTCAACAGTCATCGATTGGATCGCAGGGAAATTGACCGTCAGTGGGACGCTTTCGGTTTGGATTAGCAGCGTCGTCATGGTTTTTCCTCAGTTGGTGCAGGGGTGATAGAATACCTTGAGCTTATCATATCTTAGCTTGGCGCTCGAAAGTCTTAGTCGATCGGGGAATCGGAGGCACGGTATCCGTTTTTGGGCTGGGTCAATCGATTTTAGATTTTAGATTTTAGATTTTAGATTTTAGAATTGAAGCATTTTTAGATTAAAGATTAAAGATTAAAGATTAAAGATTTTAGATTAAAGATTAAAGATTAAAGATTAAAGATTAAAGATTAAAGATTAAAGAATAGAAGCCTTGACCCAGCCCAAAAACGGATACCGTGCCACGTACTCCTGTCGTGGAAAGATAAAATTTTTAGACCCTAGTTCAAGATCCCAGATTTATCTGTGGGGTAAATCTAAAATCTAAAATCTAAAATCTAAAATCGACTGACCCCACGGATCAATTTGGGGGGCAAGTTTCATCGGATACAGGTTTTTTATTTCTGGACGGATGAATCACGTGGCGGGTATCCCGGATGCTTGATTGTCAATAATCTTTTTTCCCAGTCAGCAAATAAGTAACCATGTATCCCTTGCCCTTAACTTGAATGGCGCCACGCTTCTGAAAAGTATATTTATCTTTTAATATCTCGTAGGTTTCGGCGGTGACTTGAATGCAGCCGGTAATCCCGTGGGATTCCATGCGCGAAGCAATATTTACTGTGTCGCCCCAGAGGTCGTAAATAAACTTTTTTAAGCCGATCACGCCGGCAACGACAGGCCCACTGCTAATCCCGATCCGAATGCTGAAAGGTTCCGAATGTTCTAAACTTAGCAGCCGAATTTCGTGCAGCATATCGATCGCCATGTTCGCAACCGCCTCGGCGTGATCGTCTCTGGGCGTAGGCAAACCGCCGACAACCATGTAAGCATCACCAATAGTCTTAATTTTCTCCAAACCGTGGCGATCGGCCAAGTGGTCAAAAGCCGAAAAAATATCGTTGAGCACTTTCACCACCGCCGTCGCTGAAATTCTCGACGAAAGCTCTGTAAACCCCACAATGTCGGCAAACATCACAGTTACTTCCGCAAAACTTTCGGCGATATTGTGTTCATTGTCCTTCAAACGCAGGGCGATCGCAGCAGGCAAAACGTTTAGCAGCAGTTGCTCGGATTTAGCTTGTTCGAGTTCCAACTGTAGGTAAGCAGCCTGCAACTGTTCGGCTTGGCGAATTCTTTCTCGGGCTAGCTTTTCGATTTGGGCGGTGCGGCTCAAAGCTGTCAGCATATATGTCACCGGAATCAGAGTCCACAGCATCCCCATCGTCAGAGTTCCCCAAGAGCGCCAGTGCTTGCGAATCCGGCGAATTTCCGGCGTTGCCGACACGTACATAGACCACTGGCGGCCGCTAATTTTCAGCCGCCTTCTGCAAGCTGTATAGTTCGGGCCTGGATTGTCAAGAATCGGGCAGTTTTGCATCAGCGCTCGGTCAGCAGCGGCTGATGCTGGAAGCACTTGTTGGCTCTCGGATTGGAACTGCACCGCAAATAGCTGAATTTGCCTCTCAGCAGGGAGATTTTTGAGAACCGGGTTGGCCCTTTGCGGTAACAGTGACGCTGCTTGTTGCTTGTCTGGAGCCTCGCTAACGAGATAAATATTGAGGTAGTCGGTATTGCGTCCTTTTAAAGAGGTTTGGAAAATATCTTTGCCTCGAAATACGCCCAGAACAAATCCTTGTAGCAGTTGGCGACGGGATTCCAGGGTAGTCGGTTTACTGCTGTTTTCGTAAATCGGAACTATGGCTAAAAGACCTAGTTCCGGGGAGTTGCCCTGAGTTAAGCCGATGTAGCTGGTGACAATCATTTCTCCTGTATCGCGCCCTCGATCGAGCGCGGCGCGGATTTCTGGGTGGGAGGCGAGGTCAAAGCCTAATACTATCTCGTTTCCGGCTGGTGGTTCGACGTAGAAAGCCGGGAAGTATTCGGAACGCTGGAGAGCCTTGCGGAGTTCTCCTCGCGGGCCGCGCTCTGTAATCTCGAAGCTGGGCTCTGTTTCGGTTCTAGCTTTGGTTTCGTAGTTGCGCCGCTCGGAATTGGGGACGCGGGGGGCCCAAGCCAGGAGTTGCAGGCTGGGGTGGACGGCTAGGGGACGGGCGACAAACCGGGCAAAAGAGGAACGCTCGACGGCGCTGAAGGCTTTCATGTAGTCGCTGAGGGCCAGAACAGTATCTAAGTCGGAGTTGAGCTGGCGTTCGATGCCGATCGAAATATCGTCGATGCGGCGCTGCATTTCGTAGTCGCGGCGCTTGTCTTCCCAGTCCCAAACCAAGGCGAATGCTAGGATCGACAGTCCGACACCCAAAGCCAGCGTCAACCCGGCTGGAATGTAGCGAGACCAGGATAAAGGTAGTTTTTTCAGCATAATTGCCTAGCGAATAAGGGCAGCAGATTAGCACACCGCTGAGTGGGATTTATTTCGGCCTCTGAGTGCGGTTAATTCAAAACCCTGATAACTCAAGCACCGACGGCAATTGGGAATTAAAAGTTAGATATGTAAACTTTTAGATTAATGGACGATCGCTCAGCAGGGGATTTCAATCCAGAATTCCGCTCCCTGTCCGGGCGCTGAGATGCACCGCAGGCTTCCCTTATGTTTTTCTACCACAATCTGATGGCTGATGGATAATCCTAAGCCGGTTCCAGCCCCTACGGGCTTGGTGGTGAAGAACGGGTCAAATAGCCGCTTGCGAACCTCTTCGCTCATTCCCGGGCCACTGTCGGCGATGCAAATTACAATGCGATCGCAATCACTGAGCTGGTTTTTACTGTGGCTTTTCATGCCAGCTTTTTTCATGAGGGTGCGAATCACGATCGTCCGAGGTTCCCGTTGATTTTCTAGAGCGTCGATCGCATTGCTGATAATATTTAGAAATACCTGGTTTAACTGACCCGCACAACAGTAAATTTTGGGTATTTTTCCGTATTCTTTAATAATTTCAATCCCGTTTTTTATACTGCTCTGATGCAATCTGTGCTGCAAGATTAACAGTGTACTGTCAATTCCTTCATGAACGTCTACCAACTTCATTTCTGATTCATCCAGTCTCGAAAAATTCCGCAGCGACAGCACAATATTACTGATTCTTTCTACTCCTACTCTCATGGAATTTAGCATTCGTGGCAAGTCTTCCTTCAGAAAATCTAACTCTAACTCCTTAACTTTTTCAGCAATCTGAGGCACTGGGGACGGATAGCATTCCTGGTAGAGACTTAACAGTTCAATTAAATCGTGAAAATAGTTGTATGTGTGAGAAATATTGCCGTTAATAAAAGTTGCGGGATTGTTGATTTCGTGGGCGATGCCAGCCACCATCTGACCGAGGCTAGACATTTTTTCTGATTGAACTAATTGGATTTGAGCGTGTTGTAGCTTTTCGTAGGCTTCTTGCAATTGGGCTGCTTGTTTTCTCAATTGAGATTCGGAAGCTTGGAGTGCGGCGGCGGAAATTTTGCGGTTGGTTATATTTTCAATCATCCCTAAATTGTAAATGGGTTTTCCTTCGCCGTCTCGAATCAAAGTAGCTGTCACGTTTACCCAAACAATTTTACCGATAGCGGTAATCTGGCGGAGTTCGATTTGATAGTGAGTAATTTCTCCCCGCTCCAGAGAATCAGCAACTTGGAGATTTTTTGGAGAATCTTCGGGATGTCCAAGTTCAATAAATGTTTTGGCGAGCAATTCGGCTGCGGTATATCCCAGCATTTCGCAGTAAGTTTTATTAACTCTCACTAACTTGTTATCATCTAAATTAGCTAAGTAGATAGCGATCGGTGCATCTTCAAAAATTGTGCGAAATAGTTCCTCGCTGGCCCGGACTTGAGCTGCTAGGGAAAGCCTATCGGTGATGTCTTCAAACGTAGACAAAATGCCGACAACATTGCCGGAATTGTCGTGTAAAGGTATTTTATTTGTATCCAGACAGCACTGGGTGCCGTCGGCTTGCATTTTGGATTCTAGGATGTGATATTCTGGGGTGTTGGTTGCCATGATGCGGCGGTCGCAGGCTCGAAAAAATTCTGTTTCTTCGGGCTTCCAGGGCATATCGAAGTCGGTGAGACCGGCGATTTCACTGGGGTGATTGAAACCTGCGACTTTGGCAAAGTTTTTGTTGCCTCCCAAGTAAACTAAATCTCGATCTTTCCAGGCGATTAACTGAGGGATGTTATTGATTACCAACCACAGCATATTTTGGGATGTTTCCAAGGCTTCCGTGCGTTCTAGGACGCGCTTTTCAAGTTCTTGATTGGCTTGTTGCAGGGCGATTTTTGACTCGCTGAGGGCGATTTCTGCTAGCTTGCGATCGCTGATGTCGATTGTCACTCCCTCCCACAGTATATCGCCCCCCGGCTGCAGTTCGGGGCGGGCAATGCCGCGAATCCATTTCACTTTTCCAGATCCGGTTACGATCCGCCCTTCATATATCCAAGGTTTGAGAGTTTCGCCGGAAATGGCGATTGATTCTAACAGATTTTTTAGGTCTTCTGGATGCACCCTTGCCCAAATTAAATCGGAGTTTTGTTGAACTTTTTCAGGATCTAATTCGTAGAGTTCCCAACAGCCGGAACTGAGATAAATGAATTCATTTGAACCGTCGGGATGCAGCAAGTATTGATAAATCATTCCCGGCACATTGGCGGCCATTTTTTGAAATCTGGCTTCGCTTTGCCGCAGTGCTGATTCTGCAAGTTTGCGATCGCTAATATCAATCAACACGCCGTCCCAAATAATGTCACCTTTTTCGCTCTGTTCTGGCCGGGAAGCCCCGCTAACCCACTTAATCCGATCGCCCGGAAAAACAAATCTGCCTTCCCACCGCCAAGGCTCTAAAGTTTTAGCTGAGATAGCAACTGATTCGTGGAAGCTGGGCGCATCCTCTGGATGAATCATTTCGATCGCGGGAATAGCTGATTTTTGGAGTACAAGAGGTTCTAATTCCCAGAGCTCGCGGCAACCAGAACTGACGTAGGGGAATGACACAGTGCCGTCTGCTGCTAACTGAAATTGATAAATCATTCCCGGAACGTTGGCGGCTAGTTTTTGAAACCTCGCTTCGCTTTGCCGTAGTGCGGTTTCTGCTTCTACGCGATCGGTAATATCGTAAAATGCCGATAAAATTGCGGCTTCGCCATTAAAATTAATCGCTCGCATCGACATTTTTACCCAAAAAAAACTGCCATTTGCTTTTTTGAGGCAGATTTCTTCGCTGTCACTAAAGCCGTTTTGTTTGACTAATTCTAGCAATTGACGGCGGTCATTGATATTGGCATAAAGTTCAATTTTTTTGCGTGCGACAACTTGTGCGTAACTCAAACCTAAACTTTCACCGAGAGCAGGATTTGCATACAAAATAAGGCTGTCTTCTAGGCGCGTAATTAACAGGGGAACGGGAGTCGTGCGGGCGATCGCCCGCAATCTTTCTTCGCTTTCTTCCCTGGCTGTTTCGGCTGCTACTCTTTTGCTAATATCGTTCTGAACTCCGATAAAATGGGTTAATTTTCCCTCATTGTCTAGGATGGGGGAAACCATTAATTCGTTCCAAAAAGGAGTTTTGTCTTTGCGATAATTTTTGAGAACTACCTGAATTTCCGTTCCCGATCGTAAACTGCTGCGGAGTTTATCTAATTCGCTCTGATCGGTATCGGGGCCCTGCAAAAACCTGCAGTTGCGTCCAATAACTTCTTCGGTACTGTAACCGGTCAGTTTCTCAAAAGCAGGATTGCAGTAGATAATAGGTGTGTCAGGCCTGCGAGCATCCGCGATGAGGATGCTGTTGCTCGAAGCTGCGATCGCCCGCTCTAGGAGAGACAGGTTGAAAGAGTCTGTTGTCATCTGTAGCAATATTCACGCTCCTTCGGAGCGGACAGAAGAATAAAAAAATATAAACACCTGAAGCCATTCTTATTCTATAATCTTATTTTTAATTTAGCTTTCTTAACAAAGTCAGCAGCCCAAAAAAGTCGGCGTGGGAGACGACTAATACCATTTTAGGTGTGAGATTTTGGATTGGCAATGACTGATTCCATCATGGTGGGGATCGTGGGTCTACAGTTGCCTTCTTTTGGGAAATTAGTATCACCGAAGGCATGAGGCACTTATCCAGAAAACCGAAGGTGAAAATACCGAAGGCGGCAAGAAAACAGAAGGTGAAAATACTGATCTTTTCAAGTTTTTTTCTTCTCCTCCTTCCATCCGGCTCGCCAACCCTTTTAAATTGACAAGTTGATGCAAGAACCCTGAGCAGTTTTGCTGACTTCAATTCTGGCTTGAAAAGCTTCTTTCAGGTGGGGCATATGGGTAACGGTGAGGATGCAGGCGAAGTCGGAGGCGATCGCATTAATTGCAGCAATCAGCCGATCGCACCCTTCCGCATCCTGAGTCCCGAATCCCTCATCAATAATCAACATTTGCAAAGCCGTGCCCGCCCGCTGAGACAGCAGTCTCGCCAGCGCCAGCCGAATCGCAAAATTAATCCGAAAAGCTTCACCGCCCGAATAAGTTTCATAGGCGCGAGTACCGCGAGCATCAGCAATTAAAATGTCTAAAGTGTCAATCAACTTAGTTGCTTTTTTAGAAGCAGCCGCCCGCTGAGTAATAAATTGAACGTGCAATTGATTCGCGCTCAATCTCGACAATATCTGATTGGTTTCAGCTTCGAGTTGAGGCAAAACATTTTCAATCATTAAAGCTTGAATGCCGTTTTTACCAAATGCTTGACCCAGCTCTTGATAAACTCGCTGCTGGCGTTTGGCAACTTGCATTTGCTCTTTTTGAGCTACTAGCTGAACTTGCAGAGTTTCCAGATTTTGCTGCTGCTGCTGGAGGCGTCCGAGACTTCCCAAATGTTGGTCTAGCTGCTGGCGGCGGCGACTGATTTGCTGTTCGATCGCACTTATTCTGGCTGTGGGATCGGGATGTTCTTGCAATTGCTGGTTCATCGCTGCAGTTTGAGCGCTGACAGCTTGCAAATCTCGATCGCGCACAGCGATGGAATTTGCTATTTCATTAACCCGCTGCTGCACTTGCGGGTACTGCACAGTTGCCGATCGCAATTTTTCGGCGCGGGCGATCCAAAACTGCGATCGGCGCATTTCGCTGCGGACGTGTTCGTGCTGTTCCAAATTATAGCCAATTTCCGCAATGTATCTATCTAAAGATAGAATTTGCTGCTGTATTTCCGAGCTGTTTTTTTGCTGTTCTAACTGTTGCTGTACGGTGGCTAATTGAGTTTGCAAATCCGGGCGGCGGGCATTAATTTTATTCAGTTTCTGCTGAGCGTCTTTGATTTGAGCTTGCTTAATTTCCGCCCACCGCAAGCGCTTTTCATCGCTGCGGGCGAGGGAGTGGCTGCGATCGCTGTAATTGAGCTGTTGCAGTTGCTGTTCGATTTGCTGGAGTTCGCCCAAATCCTCCGCTGCATACTCGCCGGTGCGTAACAACCGCTCTATTTCTGCAGCGTCTTGACGCATACTTTGCAGTCGGTTTTCATCTTGGCCCAGGCTATCTAATTGTGCTTGTAAATGACTGCGACGTTCCCGCAATTCTTGGTAGGGCGCTAATTCCTCTTCTAGTTCGCGGTATTCATGTCTGAGGACTTGAATTTCGCGCTCGGAGACGGCCAACTGTTCGCGCACAACCCACAGTTGGTTCCAGATTTCCTGCTGTTGGGTGTGGTGTTTTGTGACTACTAAATTCCAGTAGTGTTCGTCTAAAGGTCGATCGCACAAAGGACAATTGCCAAAATTTGCATCCCGCACCATTAAATGCGAATTCGATGGCTCGTTTTCCGCAAAATTCGCGGCTTTACCTTCACCTGCGGTTTTTTCTCCTTCATGTTTCCGCAGGAGTTGCAGTTTTTGGTCGAGCTCGGCGAGTCTGGTTTGATAGTCGCGGCTTTTGGCTTGCAGGTTTCCTAGAAAGTCGTGCCTTTCTTGACCTTTTTCGCGGACTCGCTGCTGATAAACTCGCTTGTTTTCCAACTGCAAAATTTGATTGGCGATGGCCGAGATTTCCTGCTGTAATTGCGGCTGTCGCTTCTGCTGCTGAACTTGCACCTGTCGGTTGATTTCCTCTAAGCGGGCGGTTAAACCGGCGCGGGCGCGATCGAGCTTTTGTTGCTTTTGCTGCTGCTGTTGTAGCAGCGGCGAAACTTGCAGTTGCAGTTGCTCTAGTTCGTTGAGGCGCGATCGAACTGCTTGCAACTGTGCGAGTCCTTTGTCAACCTCCGGCTGCTGTTTGAGAATTTCCAGAACATCTTTTTCATCTTGTTCTAAAACCTCTAATTGAGCTTGCAACTGCTGAATTTTGCTTTGCAAAAAGCTCAGTTCTTGCCGCTGCTGTTCTTGCAATTGCTGGCGCTGATTTTGGGTTTGTTGGTTTGCCTTGAATTTGCCAGCCAGACTTTCTTCTGTCGCTTGCAAGCTGTGGAAATACGCGATGCCTGCTGTTATTTCCTTTTCTTGTTCTAGGAGGGCTTGTAGCTCATTTTGCTGCTGTTTGGCTGCGCTGAGTTCTTGCTGCAAGCGGCGGCATTCTTGAGTGATATTGTAGTGCTGTTGCTGGTGGCCGGCGAGGAGTTTTTGCCAAGTTTGCCGGTTGTGGTGCTGGAGTTGCAGTTGCTGTAACTCGGTTGTGTCGGCTTGCTGCTGCTGCTGAAGCAAATCGGTTGCTTGCTGCAATTGAGTTTGTTCGGAGGCGAGAGCCTCTTTTTGTTGCAGTTGCTCTTGTACGGTTAGCAAACTCTGTTTGAGCACTTCGACTTGAGCTTTAAATTGTTTGGAGGTATCCTTGGCTTGGTCGGATAAAGTATCGTAGGAGTCGAGTTTGAGCAGGTTGGCTAAAACTTGTTTGCGTTCGATCGGTTTTTTGAGCATAAATTCATCAGCTCGCCCTTGCCGCAAATACGCCGAGTTGATGAAAGTATCGTAATCTAGTTTAATGTGTTCGAGGATTTTTTGCTGAGTTGTTCTCAGCCCCTTGTCTGTGAGCGTGCGAAAATTCACCCCCCCCGCCCCCCCCTTACTAAGGGGGGGAGAAGAATTTAAGTTTTCTGGATCTTCTTTATTAAGGGAAGAATTCACTTCTTCTGGCTCCCCCTTACCAAGGGGGGGGAAGGGGGGGTTTGTTGCTACTTGAAATTCCAAACTTCCCGATTGTCCGCGCCGACGGTTGCGAATCACCCGGTAGATTTGGCCGCCGGTGGAGAAAGTGAAATCAACGCGCACATCAATTTCGCCGATATGGATGATATCGTCTTCCGTATCGCTGCGGCAACAGCCCCAAAGTGCCCAGGATATGGCTTCTAAGAGGGAGGATTTGCCAGCACCGTTAGGCCCGCAAATGCAAGCAGTGTGCAAGCCGCGAAAGTCTAAAGCAGCTTCGCGATAGCTGAGAAAATTTTTGAGTGTAAGTTGTATAGGAATCATTTAGGCCATCGCGCCATACAATCTATCTATAAATAACACTATTTGTACGCTGTTGCCTAGTTATTCAATCTAGATCCAGAACAATTGTCAGTGCTTCTGTAATTTCTTCCATAATTGTCTCGGACAGGGTTCCGAGTTGTCGGAGAAATCTTTGTTGAGAAACGGAACGGACTTGAAAAGCGTCGGCGGCGGAGAGTTTGGCCAAGCCATTTTCTGATGTCGGTTCGAGCTGCACCATCCAATCAAGCGGGGAAAAAAGATCGTTCCATGCTGTAATTGGAACAATTACTTTGAGGCGCAAATTTCCCACTTCATCATCGCTGACAACCACAACAGGTCTAGTTTTGCCGATTTCATCTCCCACCGTTGGATCTAGTCTGACGAGCCACACTTCGCCCTTACGCATTAGTTTCTACCCCTGCGCTCAGGTATTCTTCCTCTGAATCGAAATACGGTTCGCTGTCGGGCGACCACAAATCGTGCAGCGGCCCTCCTGGTTCATACAAAGGAACCGCTGCTTCGGCTGCGGCTCTGAGTCTCCGCTTTCTCTCAGCTTTGCGCTGGGCTTTTTCTTCTATTTCTTCGCGCATCATCCGCGAAGCTGTTTCGATGATTTCTAGGCGTTCTTCTGCTGTCAGATTTTTGAGTGCTGCTAAGATTTCTGTTTTGGTCACGGTTTTTTCGGGTGGTTGGTGAGAAAGTACGATCGATCCGGGAGCATCCCGATACTCGGCTACAAACGAGATTTGTGCGGTTTTTACTGTACGGGCTTGCAACCTTACGGGTAATTGTTGGGATTTTCAACTATCAAACCCTCACTTGTTGCTGCTGCATTCAGCTCCCCGTCAGCAGATACAAAAGTCATCGCAGGCAAACTGTTAGCTGTGCAAAGGTTATTTATGCCACAGCCTGTTGCTAGCTGCACAGCATCATAGCCTCGCAATCCGTAGGTTTCAGCTAATGCCATTGCAGAGTTAATAATGCTTTCGGTGAATTCTACAACCTGATACTAAGATTGTAGGTCACTCCTGAACTGATTGCACGCTGCTGTAGCATCTGTCGCATTGATACTTCGGCCGCGCGACCTTATGGTAATTGCAGCAACAATTTCAACACTTGTAATAGCAGCAATCAATATATCGTTGTTAAGTGCAGGATCGCACAAACTCAAAACCCATGCCGAACCTATTTCATTAATGTAGCGTTTGACCAGCGCACTGCTATCTACAAAATAAATTGTCATCTAGCGGCGTTCCTCAATAATTGTCTCAGAAACAGGCTTACCCTGTACCTGAATTAGTCGCCGTTCTGTTTGCTGACTCCCAGAAGAATGCTTGATTTTTTTTACTAAACCAGAAGTTAACAGCGCTTGGTGCAATTTTGTCCGTTGAGCAGTTTGTTCTTTCTGGGCCAGATATATCCCTATAGCGCGCTCTAGTTGCTGTAGTTCTAGCAGTTCCAGAGTGTCAAGCTGATTGAGGATTTTGTTGAAGATTCCCTGCGGCATAGGATTCTACTTTTTACGCTTGGCTAGTCTGTCTATTATACAACTATCAGACTTGCACACTGTCACGAATATTCCGGCTTTCTGGACTTAGATTGATGGCTGAAACGACCTATTATCCTTCATCGATCGGGCTTGTGCGTCCAGGACGAGTAAAGAAACCAGGTTTCTACGAAGATTTCCAACCCTACATTACCGCTCTGTGCTTGTGGCGCACCCTACATTGATCGCATAGACAGATTTTCCATCATCAAAAAGGGTTGACTGTATTCCTACAGCCAACCCCGCACATATTTATTTGTCCTGCGTTTGCTCAAACAGCAACACTACCGGGCAATATTCGGGAACGTATAGCCGACACCGACTAACAATCCCACTTCAGCTCCGTCTACAAAACCAACATTCAGTCCCGCTGTTGCTGTTAAATTTCTCGACAGCGGCACATCTACACCCCCCGAAATCAGGAAGCCAAAAGTACCGTCACCGCCGGTAGAAATTAGCACGCCAGCACCTGCATAAGGAGCCGCAGTAATCACAAAATCCTCGCTGACTTCGACGGCATCTTGAGATACAAAATCGAAGGTAACGGGAACTAGAAAAGCTAAGTTGTCGCGGAACAAAACAGTCGGTCTCACCGATAAATTGTTCGTCAAACCGATTTTGCTAATAATCGCAAATGAACCGTCGCCTAAAGCTGAATCTCCGCCAAAACCTAGATTGCCGCCAATGCCGATGTAGCTGGGCCCAGAACGAGTAGCTCGGCCTGGTCGGATTTGAGTTCCTTGAGCTACTTTTTCAGTTGGTTCCGAGACAGTTGCCGGTTTTTCAGCAACTTTCGGTTGGTTTGTCAAAGCTGAGGCGGAAGTGCTGACAGGATTGCTCAACAATTCTTGTGCTGTTTGGACTTCTTTTTCTTCCTTCGTTGCAGTTACTTCCAGATTATTGGTCTGGGCAACAATTGAGGTAGGTCGATCGCTCTTTTTGGCAGTCTCGACTGTTGACTGCACTTTGACACCATTATCAGCAATTTTAGCGGTTTCTTCCGACTTTTGGGTCTCAGCAGCAATGGATGTATTTTGCGCTGTTTCTGTCTCAGCAATTTCAGATGTTACTGCTTCCGATTTTTCGGGTGCAGCCATAGATACTTGCAAGTTGGCTGCCGATTCAGAGGCTGCTGGCTCTGCCACTTCTGTTAGTTCGCTCCAACTGATAGAATCAATTTTTTTATTACTAGCCGTTGTTTCTGCGTCGGGTTTAACTGCTGAAGTTGCCGTCGGCTCAGAAATTTGGTCAATATTTTGAGCTGCGATTGTTGCAGTTGTAGCGACATCGGGCAAGTTGCCAGTTTCAGCTTTCGCTGACATGGTACTGCAACAAACAGCTAAAGCTGCAAGATTTATTAACGCAAAAGTAGACTTGGAAAATAGACTATTCATAGAAACTCCTCAATGAAGGGTGTGTTAAAAGTGTAAGTGTTTGAGGGCGAACATCGAGAGCTTTGCTCAAAAAAGACACAAATATGAGTTGTGTTGTTCCTAGATTGCCATTTTACTGTTGAATAGTCAACTCTCAAGCTGATTAGATTCAAGAACGGACGGCGGGTTTAGAGGCTAATTTAAATTTACCGATCGATCGGCAAAAAATCAATCCTAGGGATGATTCCATCCTTAATCCTGTTTAATTGATGGGTCGATCGCGCGTCTCGCTTGCATTCTACAATACTGTACTT
The DNA here is from genome assembly GCF_036705125.1 of Microcoleus sp. B7-D4. Lineage (NCBI taxonomy): Bacteria > Bacillati > Cyanobacteriota > Cyanophyceae > Oscillatoriales > Microcoleaceae > Microcoleus > Microcoleus sp. B7-D4. The sequence continues at coordinate 67,563 of NZ_JAUBTT010000024.1, read as the reverse complement.
GGGGGCGCTGCACTCGCAGCCACGCCGGAAAAACCCGGTTTTTGAGGGCGCACCAGCTCGAAACCAAGAGACAGCAAGCTGTCAAAACAGTTTGGGCAACCCCGCCGTCCCAAGCAAGTGCAGTTAATACAACCCGATCGGCTGCTGCAGGGTCCATGACAATTAATGTAGAATAATACCACCGATCCGAGAAATATTTGTGGCTCGATCGTGTCAAAATTACTGAATTTTATGAAAATTGTGTAAAATTTAGTGTTCTATTTGTAAAGTTTAGCCTTCGCTTTCGCTCAGGGTCTGACCATCTCACAACAGCACGCAACTAAACAAGTAAAAAAATACAAATTATCTCATCTCAACCTGACTTTATGAGCAAAGTTCTAGTGATATTAGGCGAATTGAGCGATCGCGACATCGATTGGATGCTCGCCAACGGCACCCGCACCCAAGTCCTCCCCGGCACAACCCTGATCACCGAAGGTAAGCCCTTAGACGCCCTGTACATAGTTCTGGAGGGAACTTTGAGCGTTGCGGTATCATCTTTGGGCGACAAAGAAATCGGAAAAATTATTTCTGGCGAAGTGTTAGGCGAAATGTCTTTTGTAGACGGAAGGCTTCCTTCTGCTAGCGTCACGGCAATTGAAGAGTGCCTCATCCTGTCAATTCCCCGGCGACTGCTAACTGAAAAACTCGAGCAAGACGTGCTTTTTTCCCTGCGGTTTTATCGGGCGATTACCAAATTTCTGTCGTCGAGACTGCGGGGTACAGTCAAACGCTTCGGCGATGATAGTGATGGTTTAATATATGAAGATCCCGACGGCGAGGACGGCATCCCCCAAAATGTCGAAAATCCCGATTTGGCGGCATCGAGATTTCAATGGCTGTTGGAGCGTTTGAAGGGGAGTTGAGGGAAGAAGGAAGTTCGGCAACGGATTCTGTAACGGATGTAACGGATGTAACGGATGTAACGGATGTAACGGATTTCAGGAAAAAGGAAGAAGAGAAAAGAACACCTATTTCCAATTACCAATTCCCAATTCCCAATTAGAAAACATATTTTTCAGCGACGCGCCAATAGCGAGAAAAACGCTTCAAATCAATGTAACCATCGTAGCGGACAAAGGGTTCGGGTGGCAAAACTTCTACTGGGTGCGATCGCTTAATTTCCCGGCAAATATCCTGAAACCGAGGACTGGGACTTTCGGTAGTTACCACTTGATTTGCGCCGGATTCGATCGCAAAAGCGATAACTTCTGCAGCCACATCGCCCCGCCGAATAACTACCGGCAACTCCAGCAAACATTCGTAAATAAACACCATTCGTTTGAGACTCAACTGCCATTCATCAATGAGCGCATCATCCCAAACCCAGATTGCCGGTGCCTCTGGGTGCGCTTGAAAAGCCGGGCCTTCAGGACTCAAGCAGTCACCGTGCAGCCAAATAATCGGATTGTTCATAAATTGGTAATTGTTGACGGTTGACGGTTGACTGTTGACTGTTGACTGTTGACGGTTGACGGTTGACGGTTGACGGTTGACTGTTAACTTATGACAACTGCCTACTGACTACTGACTACTGACTACTGACTACTGACTTTTTAATTTCTGCGACCTTTTTTAGGCCGATCCCAACTTTTAGAACCGCCGCTACGATCGACCTTTTCTCCATTAGGAAACAACTTCCCTTCCAAATATTCGTAAGTTCCCTCAAAATCGCATTGCCCATACAGAGGACAATCCCGACAATAAACCGCCTTAGTGTAACGATCCAAATTTTCCCGATTAAAAAAATAAGGTTTGTGACTAAAAGTGCTTGCTACCCACTGCCAAGAAAGATTATTGCTCGCCGGATCTCCATCTAGCAAATGTTGCAAAAACCAGCGAGCTCCGGCTTGCCAGCGCACGTGGCGCCAGTGTACGAGATAAGCGGCAGTCCACATCCGCTGGTGGTTGTGCAAATAACCAGTTTCTCGCAACTGGCGACTGAAACTGTCGATGCAAACCAAACCAGTCGTGCCCTCGACGACATCCTGCGGCAGAGTTTCGCTGTAATCTTTAGCAGTGTAACCAGTTTTGTAGGGTTCCCGGTCTTGCCAAATCCCGTTGCCCAATTCGGCGTACAGTCGCTGCCAATAATCCCGCCAACCCAACTCGTTGACGAGTTTTACTGCCTCTTCTCGATGCCGCACCTTCTCCAGTACGGCATCCCGGACTTCCGCAAGACTCAAAACTCCGTAGCGCAAATAGGGCGACAAGCGCGTTACCGCACCGTTGAGGAAATTGCGGGTTGAGGCGTACTTGCCGGGGTCAATTTGTTGCAGGGCTGTCTCGGCTGCTTTCCGCCCGCCGAGGATCGGGGGTACGCTGCTGTCCCCGGCGGCGACTTCGGGGAACTGTTGGCGCAGGTAGGCAATTAATTCGTCGCGGCTGGCAAATTCCCGCTTCATGTCCTGACTCATTCTTTTCTCAAGCACCTGCTATTGTTTCTTAATCTTAAAGCTATGCGATCGATCGTGCGTGGTCGATGTCCTAAATTGCTTTTCACTCCTGTAACTCACATCTTGCACCCTTGTCAGCAACAGGCTTTTCGGCCTGTTCCACAAGAAAATTTATCTTTTGTGGAACAGGCCGAAAAGCCTGTTCATAAAGGCTAATTGAGAATGGTGCAATATCTCAGTGGTAACGTACAGTTTTCCCCCGCCGCAATCGATCGTCGGATCGCAGCCAAAATTAGCATCAAAGTTCAGTACACTCAGGGATAGATATAATACCAAAATCTTATGGAAACTTTTCCGGCGCACGCTCAAGCGATCGCCAGCTTAGCTAACCGGCAGCAGCAAGGTACAAAACAACTGGAAAACAGCGAAGAAATTCAAGAGTTCGATCGAGCCATGATGCGCCGCTGCATAGAATTGGCTCGCCGTGCTCTGGGCAAAACCGCACCCAACCCCCTTGTCGGTTCTGTAATTGTCCGAGACGGCAAGATTGTCGGCGAAGGGTTTCATCCCGGTGCCGGTCAACCTCACGCCGAAGTTTTTGCGCTCCGGGAAGCGGGGGAACTCGCCGAAGGAGCGACTGTATACGTGAACCTGGAACCCTGCAACCACTACGGCCGGACTCCCCCTTGTTCCGAAGCTTTAGTTAACGCCAAGGTGGCAAAAGTAGTGGCTGGCATGGTCGATCCGAATCCTTTGGTAGCTGGAACTGGGCTGGCCCGGTTGCGAGAGGCTGGCATTGAAGTTGTGGCGGGAGTGGAAGGGGAAGCTTGCCAGAAACTCAACGAGGCTTTTGTGCACCGGATTTTGGACCGCCGGCCTTTTGGAATTTTGAAATATGCAATGACTTTGGACGGTAAAATTGCTACCAGTAGCGGCCACAGCGCTTGGGTGACAGGCGAGGAGGCTCGGAGCGAGGTTCACCGGGTGCGCGTCGGCTGCGATGCTGTGATTGTTGGGGGAAATACGGTGCGTCTGGACAATCCCCTACTGACGAGTCACCAGCCTGATAGGAATAATCCCCTGCGGGTGGTGATGAGTCGCACTCTGGATTTGCCGAAGTCGGCTTGGTTGTGGGAAACCTCTGTGGCGGCTACTTTGGTGCTGACTGAGCCTGGGGTTAACCCGGAATTTCAGGAATTTTTGATCGCCAAAGGGGTGGAAGTTGTGGAGCTCTCGCCTCTGACACCGACTAATGTTATGGGTTATTTGTACGATCGATCTTTTCTTTCTGTACTCTGGGAGTGCGGCGGCACTTTGGCCGCGAGGGCAATTGCTGAGGGTGCAGTTCAAAAAATTATGGCTTTTATTGCTCCTAAAATTGTCGGTGGCCAAGGAGCTCCAACTCCTGTGGGAGATTTGGGCTTTTCGGCAATGACTGAGGCTTTGACTTTAGAGCGGATTTCTTGGCGCGCGGTGGGTGCAGATTGTGTGGTAGAAGGCTATTTAAAAATTAAAGATTGAAAGTTAAAAGCGAGTCTTTTGAGTTTTTGATTTTTAACTTTTAACTCCTTTTATGGTGGAAATTCTGATTTGGAGTTTGATGATTGGCAGTCTCGGCTTGGAGGCTGGGCTTGTGGGTCTTTTGGTGAACCACGAGCAATTGGATGCGGGGCAAAAATGCGATGAGGAGGAGGAAGTTTTGACTCGGTACGAATCTCAAGAGGATAATTTTAATGCGCCTGAAAATGCGCGCTCCAATGGCACTCCCCCATCTGATCCCAATTCTGTTGATTTGACGGTTTGGGAGTACAAGATTGTGCGGGCTAGCAACGATTTGTTCCGCAATCCTGCGATTTTTCACAAGCTATGCCAGGAAGAGGCGGAAGTTGGCTGGATTTTGCTCGAAAAGCTAGACGACAGGCGGGTGCGGTTCAAACGTCCGATCGCGCTGCGGGACGCGCCGATGCCTAATTTACCACTGTTTGACCCTTACCGCACTCATTACGGCCCGCTCTCGAATGCGATGACTTGGGCTGCGACGATCGTGTTTCTGAGTGCGATCGTCCTTCCGGCTGTTTTGGGCTATGCTTTGGTGTCTACTACTCTAAGCAGAAGTCGCTCTAATTGGCCTCCGGCACCTGTTCAATCTTTGCCCTCTCCCAGCGGGCCCGAAACTAATAATTGAAAGATCAGCCCAATGGAAGATAGAAGATGGAAAAGAGAATTGTTTGTTTTAATATCAAGTACGGTCAAAAATTTATAATTAGGTTTGTAGTGAGGGCTTAAGTCTTCTCTTCTCTTAAGAGGATGACAACAAACAATTATATTATAAGTCATTAACCGGACAGTCTCTAACTGACAATCCCGCAGAATTATTTAATTATAAATTTTTATGTAATTCTGCATTCGGTCTTCCACCTTCCTATTTTGGCTGCCTTCGAGTGTAAACCCTCATGTCATAGAAGCGGCGTGGGAGAAGGAGCGGAAAGCAATCTCAAGTCATAATTTGTATCGCCTTGAAATTGAGAAACGCGGACAAAATAAGTCCCCGCAGGTAAAGCCCCATTGCTGACAATTGTTTCTGAAGACGTGCCTAAATTGTTAGACGAAGCAATAATATCGTCTAATCCAACTGCGCCGTTGCCGTTGAGATCTTGAATTAATTCTACATCAACATCTGCACTCAAACCGTCAATAGTTACACTGAAAAGGCTGGGAGTATTGAGGATAAAACTGTAAATGTCGGCTGGTTCTGCATCTCCCACAAAATCGCTCGCCGTTTGAATTTCTCCCAGAATACCCAGGCTTTTTGCTACGTTCAAATTGTCTGCGGTATCGGGGAGAGTGCTCAACAGTCCTTCTTGTTGACCGAATTGAATGTAATGGCCGATCGCACTTTGAACTGCGCCGCTTTGGACTGCTGCTGCTACCAGCGGATATTTTTCTAGATAAAAGCTGGGATCGAAGAAAACGCTGGCTTTGCGGTTTTCTAATTGACCGGCTTTTAAATAGTGTTCAAAGGCGGTAAATTGATTGGTTTGGACTGCTGTCTGAACGTCTGGGTTGCTTGCTAGATAGAAACCAACATCGAAAAAAGGATTGGGGTTGCGTCGTTCAAATTGACCGAATCTAATAAAGTGATCGGCTGCTGAAAAGCCGTTGAGTTTGGCTGATACCGCTACATCTGTATTGGTGTCTAAATAATAGCTGGCGTCGAACAGGGCATTCGGGTCGCGATTTTCAAATTTGCCAATTTTTCGGTAGTGATCGAAGGGACTCGATACCGTGCCTCTGGCAACTGCTACGGCGACATCTGGGTTGTTTTCGAGATAAAATTTCCTGTCGAACAGCGTTCTGAGGGTTAGCATTATTAAAAAAATCTCTCTGGGCTTTAGTCTGGAAAGTGCACGATCGAGAATCCAGTTTACATCAAAGTTTTGTTTTGTGAGGATGTCTTAATTATGGCTAAGTCTGCACTGATGGCAATGCTGCGCCGCGCTGCGAGTATTGCCCAGAAATCAAGGGAAACGGGCATTCCGGCTGATGAACTGCTGGGGATGCTGAGCGTGAAGCGAAGCTATCCCGTAGGGAATCGCATTCCTAATTCTGCCATATCTCGTCGCCAGTTGCTGCACGGGGGTTTAGCTGCTGCGGGGGCTGTCGCTGCTGCGACTTTTACCAGGGAGGGAGGGGGAGCTTTTGCTCAACAGGGCGGACGATCACCGATTTTGGTTGTGGGTGCAGGGATTGCGGGTTTGACGGCGGCTTATCGCTTGGGCCAAGCGGGCGTGCGCGCCGATATAATCGAGGCAACTAACCGCGTGGGGGGGCGGATACGCACGGTTCCCAAGGTGGCTGGAACGCTAATTCCGGCGGATTTGGGGGGAGAATTTATTGACACCGGTCATACTAATTTAATCTCGCTGGCGACGGAATTGGGTTTGCGGGCGATCGACTTAGCCCAAGTGCAGAGTGGACTGGTGAAGGATACTTTTTTCTTTGAAGGACGGCGCTTTTCTCTTGAGCAATTAATCGCCGATTTTGCGCCCCTAGCTAGTAAAATTAGTGCAGATTTGCAGGCGGTTGGCGATGAAATTAGCTATCTTGATTTTACGGAAGCAGCGGAAAGATTGGACAATCTTTCGATCGCTGAATATGTAGACCAAGCTGATACTAGCACTATTGTCCGGCAGTTACTCCGCATTGCTTATACGGGAGAATACGGTCGAGATCCTGAAGAACAGTCGGCGTTAAATCTGCTTTTTTTAATCGGTGCTGAATCTGGCAGTTTTGAATTGTACGGCAACAGCGATGAGCGTTATCAAATTGACGGCGGCAACAGTCAAATTATCAACAGTTTAGCCGGTCAATTATCTGGTTCGATCGAGGCGGGGACGGTTTTGGAAGCGATTACTCTTTTGCCGGATGGCCGCTATCGCGTAAATTTGCGATCGGGACAAAGCGCCTTCGATCGCACTTACGAGCGAGTTTTGTTAACTTTGCCGTTTAGCACTCTGCGAGACGTTAAAATTAACGTACCTTTGCCACAACCGAAGCGTAGGGCGATCGAGCAATTGGGTTACGGTACTAATTCTAAGTTAATTACTGGCTACCGCAGCCGAATTTGGCGGGAACTTTATCGATCGACAGCTTCTGTTTATAGCGATTTAGGATTCCAGAGTACCTGGGAAGCTACGCCTTTCGCCCCTACTCCTAACGGTTTAGTTACTAATTTTACAGGAGGAAAGCAGGGTTTGTCGATCGGTGCGGGAACTCCAGAAGACCAAGCACAAAGATTTTTAAACCAATTTGAAAGAGTTTTTCCCGGAGTGAGAAATTTGCGATCGGGCAAAGCTGTGCGAGCTTATTGGCCGGGAGAACGCTTTTTCAAAGGTTCTTATTCCTGCTATTTAGTCGGACAGTGGACGCAAATGTACGGCGTTGAAGGCGAACGAGTTGGCAATTTATATTTTGCCGGGGAACACACTTCGCTGGAAAATCAAGGTTACATGGAAGGCGGTTGTGAAACTGGACAAAGGGCGGCTTTTGAAATTTTGCAAGACTTGGGTTTGATACCTTCTGCTAATGCTTTGAATACTCGAACTGCGAGCAGTTTGAACAGTCCCCGTCCGAGCCGAAAAATTCCCGGAGCGCGGAATCTTGGGAATAGAAAGCCGAGTATTAGATAAGCTCGTAAGGTGTACATCTAATTCTTGTTTGCCGTTGCTCCTAGCCCGTGCATCTAATTCTTGTGGGGAGTAGGGGTTGGGCTTCTAGCCCGCCCCAAAATACAATTTAGATGCCCAACAGCTTATGGCGTACAACTTATCAAATAATCTCGTCCGGGTTAATTCCCCGATCGCGCAAATATTCAGCCAGTCGTTCGGCCCGTTCACGTTCGCGATCGGCCCGCTGGCGTTCTGCTGCTAACTGTTCTACACCCCATAAAAGCAGATTTCCTGCTTCATCCCACCAGCGCAACCAATAGCCTGAACGTTGTTCTTTCTCCCCCCGCCACGTTCCTAAATACAAACCAATATCTGCCATCCAGTGGCGACCTTCCGCGTCGGGAAATTCTAATTCGTAGTTGCCATTTTGCAAGCGATATACTTCCAGCAAGCCAGTTTCTGGGTCAAAAATGATGTAAGTTGGTACTTGCAGAATTTGTTCGTAAAAAAACCACTTTCCCGGAGGAAAAGTACGTTTTACAGAATATTCGCCGCCGTCTGTTTCCGACAAAAATTCCATGACAATGGTCGGGATTTCTCCTTCCAAGTTTGGGGTATAACTTTTGCGGTCTCTTCTCGATTCGGCAGGCAGTACCGACGGTACATAAACCCAATCTGGTGCTTTGATGACTAACTCGCCGTTGACAGTAGCGCAAATGCCAAAGTTGCTGGCTATCAGCATTCGTGACCCGATAAATCCTCTCAGTTCTAAGATTTCTCGCAGTGCACCAGCAATTAGCGGTTGACCTGTATTCTCCACTGGTTTTTCTTCTAATTGGAAGTCGTCGGGCAACTTCTCCCAAGTTACGATCAGTTCTAACGTTTTTTGTCCTGGGTTATTTTGAGTAACGACCATGACTTTATTTTCTAAATTGTGATGTCTTATGATAGCATAATTTAAATAGTTGACAGTTGACAGTGAGCTTTTTAGATTTGTAGGTTGGGTTGAGGAACGAAACCCAACACATCCTTGCCGCGAAAAATTTGGGTGGAGTGAAACGGAGGGTTAGTTCATTCGTGTCCAAGCTACGCAATCTCATTTTTATAACATTAACTGAAACCTATTTATATATAATAGATATGTAAGCGGAAATTTTAGGTAAACTATTTAGTAAAATTAACTTGAAAAAATCCTGAATAAATATGAACATTTTACATTTAACCGTAGCTTTATCGAGTTTGCTAATATCGCCGATATCTGCTCGTCCTTTGCTGGCAGACGCTACAAATACACTGGCTCAAAATTCACCAGTTGATGAGCCGTTTTGCTACATGAAAACCCCCGACGGCAAAACAGTAGACTTGGGCAGATTGTGCGATAAACAGCCAGCATCTGGAACTGCCAAAACTTGCATTCCCGGTTCCAACATCGCTGCAAAAGTGTCAATCGCGGCGGCCAATTATGACGGCAACTTTTTCAGCGGTCAAGTGCTTAATCGAGGCTGCAAAACAATCAAGAATGTCAAAGTCAATTATGAAGTTTTGGACGAGTCAGGCAATTTAATTGACAACGGATTTATCTACTCTGAACCAGTTACTCTTGCACCCGGACAGTCAGCCGCCTTTCGGGGCGAAGTTGTCGCGGGGGCTAAGGTAGTAGCTACTCATGCAGACGCTCAAGAATGATTGTTGAGATTTGTCCGATCGCTGTTATCATATTCTGGCTCCGATATCTCTATGACTTACGCAATGAGTGACCCAGAGATCCCCCTAAATCCCCCTTAAGAAGGGGGACTTTGAATAATAAATAATCTTGTCCCCCCCTTATTAAGGGGGGTTAGGGGGGATCGAAGTTTGAATATTCTTGCATAGATCCCCAAAAACAGAATTTGCGAGGGCAAAATATCTTGAAAACTCGATCGACATACTGGCAAATCTTACCCTACCTCCGTCCCCAAAAACAAACCATCGGTAAAGCATTAGCTTGTACCGTAGTATTTACCATATTTTGGCCGATTATAGCGTGGCTAGTTGGCGAAACAGCCAAATTTATAGGTAAAGGAGATTTACAAGGGTTCGCTCAAATTGCTGCACTCAGCGCCATTATCTTTCTAATTCGCGGTACAGCCCAGTACGGTCAAGATACGCTGATGGCAAAAGCAGCTTTGACTATTGCTTTTGAAATCCGCAAAAAAGTCTACTCCCATCTTCAAACTCTCAATATCGGCTACTTTGAAACCGCCAAAACCGGAGACTTATCCTACCGCCTCACCGAAGATATTGACCGCATTGGCGAAGTAGTAAATAAATTTTTTCATCAGTTTATCCCTTGTGTTTTGCAGCTAATTGCGGTTCTGGGATATATGATTTATCTCAACTGGCAATTAACCTTGGGTGCATTAATTATTGCACCGCTGATGGCTATTTTAATTGGCTGGTTTGGCGAGAGACTGCTGAGTTACTCGCGCCAAAGTCAAAATCGCATTTCTGATTTATCCGCTTTGCTGACAGAAGTATTCAGCGGCATTCGTTTAATCAAAGCATTTGTGGCTGAAGACTACGAAATTGCCCGCTTTGCAGAAGAAGCAGAACAAAACCGCCGCGCTAAGTATTTGTCAGAAAGAGTAAAAGCACTTCAGTTCGTTGTAGTTGGCTTTCTGGAAGCGATGAGCGTGATTTTGCTCTTTTTCCTGGGAGGTTGGCAAATTGCTCAAGGAAATCTGACAGGTATTCAATTTATGAGTTATATCGCAGGGGTGGCACTTTTAATTGACCCCATTGCTATCACAACTGCTAATTACGGGGATTTTAAGCAGGGAGAAGCTTCTAGCGATCGCATTTTTGAATTATTAGCAATTCAACCAACAGTAGTCGAAAAACCTGGGGCGATCGAACTTCCCCATGTTACAGGCAAAGTCGAATATCGCAACATTAATTTTGCCTACCCCCCTCAACCCCCCCTTGATAAGGGGGGGCAAGGGGGGGTTCCCATTCTGCAAAACATGAGTTTGTTGGTGCTTCCCGGAGAAATGATTGCTCTCGTGGGCGCATCCGGTGCGGGTAAAACTACTTTAGTAAACTTGTTACCGAGATTCTACGATCCGCAAGCGGGACAGATTTTAATTGACGGTATTGATATTCAAGATGTCACCTTAAATACTCTGCGGCGGCAAATTGGAATTGTACCGCAAGAAACTATTCTTTTTTCGGGTACGATCGCTCAAAATATCGCTTTCGGTCAATCTTATTATGAACTGAAAGATGTGCAAAAAGCTGCAGAGATTGCTAACGCTCATCAATTCATTAGTGAGTTTCCCGACGGCTATCAAACTTGGGTGGGAGAAAGGGGTGTAAATTTATCTGGGGGCCAAAAACAAAGAATTGCGATCGCCCGTGCAGTTTTGCTCGATCCCAGAATATTGATTTTGGATGAAGCTACATCGGCGCTAGATTCGGAATCCGAAGGTTTAGTGCAAGAAGCGCTGGAAAGATTGATGCGCGATCGCACGGTGTTTATTATCGCGCACCGCTTGGCGACTGTGCGGAGAGCCGATCGTATTTTAGTTTTGGAAAAAGGTAGAATTGTGGAATCTGGGACGCACGAGGAGTTGCTGGAAAAGGGATCTCGCTATGCTGGCTACTACGCTCAACAGTTTAGTCAGTAGGCTACGTTAGAAACCGGGTTTTTAGCCGTTTCTGCTGGCCTCAACCAAGTATTTTGGAAAAAACCCGGTTTCTGACCACCCGTGCATCCAGGACTATTCTTTTCGGAGTGCGATGGCACCCCCAACTAAGCTAAATAGGCGTTATTTTTCCGAACCTACTTCCGTTATTTTTAGACTCAAAACAGCCGAAAACCTTGTAAATTCGTGAAAGATCCCTCAAATTAGGGGCTAAATGCTCAAATTAACTTCCGCTATTTTCCGAAACTGATTCCCTTATTTTGAAACAAGCAGCGATCCACTCTTCAGCTAGTGCGTAACTGCGGACTCTTGACCCAGAACCTGCTAAAACTGGATGGATCAAACTACCTTCAGTCCACTCAAGCAGCCATTCGCGGGCCGTCTTGTCAGAAATGCCAAACCAGGATGCAACATCTGAAACGTCGATGGCAAAAGGATTTTCCACTCCATCCAAAACCCTTGCCAAAAGTCGGGTGAGGAGTTGTTGAGAGCGACGTGGCAATGCTTCCCAGGGTAGGGCATCAGGAGAAGCGCCTTGATAAAGAGACTTAGCTTTAGCTTGCAGTTCATCGGCGGCACGAGCCATCGTCTCCACAAAGTAAAGCAGCCAGGGCGTGTGGTCTGGGTCGTGGCGACCTTCGTAGAAGTTCACCGGCAGTCCCATCTGCAACGAACGGTAATAGCGATCGCGATCGGCATTAAAATACTCATCAAATGAGAAAAACCCTCGCATTCGATAGCCGGAACGCCACAGTTCAGCAGTAGCCAATAGCCGTCCCGTGCGACCGTTCCCGTCGTTAAATGGATGGATACTGAGAAAGCGGTGCGTCAGAATAGCCGCACGGATAGGGGCTGACCATTCTGCTGCTGTCGTTGAAGATAGCCAATCGACTAATTCCCGCATCAGGGCGGGTACGTCCCCCGGTTCCGGTGGTCCGTAATCGATCGCCCGCGTGACTGTATCCACCACAGGGCATTCTGTAATGCGATACTCGCTTTTGCTACCCCGCCGCCCGCGACCGCGCACGATGACTATTCGGTGCAGTTCTTTGATAAATGCTTCTGTAATCGGGGTTTGGGCTTCTGCGAATTCTTCCACGCGATCGAGTGCCCGCCAGTAATTTCGGACTTCCTGTTCAGCATCACTTCCCGTGCGCGAGCTCCTGGCGATCGCCCGTCGCACCGCCGCTTCATCCAAGGGATTACCCTCAATCTGAGTAGAGCTGCGCGTACTTCTTTGCAAAGCATCGTGGCGCAGGCGTAGAGTCGTATCAGGTGGCAATGGTAACACCTTAATGACAGCACGGGCACCCTCGATGACTCCCAAATGCTTAACCAGATTGTGATTGTATGAGAAGCGGGGAATAAAGCTCATAGACTAATAGTTCTGAAGTTCGCGATCGATTTCTTCAACAGTTCTGGAAACGTGACGGCTGCGGATTTCTGTAAGCAATTCCAACACTTTACGCCGCCACGGAGGCTGTTCTGGTATAATCACAAAAACTTCAACATCTTCGCCCACCGATCCAGGCGGCACTTAAATTTCCAGTTTATTTCCTGCAAGAACTTTGGTTGTAATTCGTATTGCTGACTGCATACTTCCTCCTTTGCGATGATTAATTTTCAACAGCCCCTAAAGCTTTGAGCGTAACTTTCTCAACTTCCGTTAAACCCGTAACTCCAGCAATATTCATGTTTTCATAAGGTCTGTCACTTTTGAGGATTTTGAGGCACTCACCAGTCTCAATCTCCCACATCATAATTGTGCCATCCCGACTGCAAGCAGCAAGAATTTTTTCATTTGAACTGAAGGCAACTGAGTTAATTCTACTGGTATGATCTTGCAAAATTTTTAGACATTCACCTGTACGGATATCCCATATTCTTACCGTTCCATCGACACTTCCACTAACAAGTATTTCACTAGAAGAACTAAAGGCAACTGAACCTATCCAATCAGTATGCCCCTGCAAGATTAGAAGGCATTCACCGCTGCGAACATCCCACAGTCTGACTGTTCGATCGACACTTCCAGTGGCAAGTATTTCACCGTTGTGGCTAAAGGCGATCGCCCGCGCCCAAGCCGTATGCGCCTGCAAAATTTGGAGGCATTCACCAGTATGGATATCCCACAGCCTTACGGTTCCGTCATAACCTGTACTCGCAAATATCTCGCCCAAAGGACTGAAAGCAGCCGAGTGTACTGAACTGTTATGCCCTTGCAAGGTTTTGAGGCATTGACCACTGCTGACATCCCATAACTTCAATGTTTGGTTATAACTTGCACTAGCAAGTATTTCGCCCGAAGGACTGAAGGCGATCGAGTGTACTTCATTTCCCCACTCTGGCAAAGTATGGAGGCATTCACCACTGCTAACATCCCACAACCTCACTGTTTCGTCATAACTGCCGCTAGCAAGTATTTCACCGTTTGGACTGAAAGCAACCAAGTCTACCCGATCGAGATGTCCGTGCAAGATTTCGAGGCATTCACCACTGCTGACATCCCACAGCTTGACTGTTTGCGCGTCATCCCCGCTGGCCAGCATTTCACCGTTGGGACTGAAGGCGATCGACCTTACTTGATTGCTATGCCCTTGCAGTGTATTCAAGCATTCACCAGTATTGATATCCCACAGCTTCAGCGTTTGGTCACCGCTTCCACTAACAAGTATTTCACCAGCAGGATGGAAGGCGACTGACCCTATTCGATCGTTATGTTCTTGCAAAGTATTCAAGCATTCACCAGTACGGATATCCCACAGCTTCGTTGTGCGATCGTGACTTCCACTAGCGAGTATTTCGCCATTTGGACTGAAGGCGATCGACCGTACTTGATCCAAATGTCCCTCCAAAGTTTTGAGACATTCACCGCTACCGATATTCCACAGCCTCACTGTTTTGTCGGCGCTTCCACTAGCAAGTATTTCACCAGCAGAATGGAAAGCAACTGAAAATACAACTTTAGTATGACCTTGCAAAGTTTTGAGACATTCACCAGTACCGATATTCCATAGCCTCACTGTTTGGTCGCCGCTGCCACTAGCAAGCATCTCACCAGCAGGATGGAAAACAACTGAAAATACAACTTTAGTATGGTCTTGCAAAATTTTGCAGCATTCACCCGTGCGAATATCCCATAACCTTACCGTGCGATCGAAACTACCGCTAGCGAGTATATTTCCATCAGGATGGAAGGTGACTGACATTACTGATTCGGTATGTCCCTGGAAAACTTTTAAACATTCACCAGTCTTGACATCCCATAACTCGATCGTTTTGTCATAACTGGCGCTAGCAAGTATTTTGCCGTCAGGACTGAAGGCGACTGACTCCACCACGTTGGTATGTCCTTTACAGGTCAATATTTCTCTGCAACTGCTAGCTTCCCACAAGCGAACTATGCCATCAGTATCACCTGTAGCTAACAGTTTGCCATCTGGACTAAATATTACTGACCGAACACTGCCGAAGATTTTAGTAAAAGTAGAATTAGCCAAATTCGCTTCAGCCAAATTGACGTGGCGCAGCGTCGCGTTTGTAAAATCAGCACCTAAAATAACTGCACTAGAGAGGTCTTTCCCTTCTAAAGCAGTCTTGTCCTTTTTTAACAACAGAGTTGCCGCATTGCCTCCCACGTAGCCTACTTCAGTTTCTGTTTTACCTCGCGTTGCTTCTATAATTTCGAGTAGGGGCAATCCCCCCGTGGTTGCCCCTAAACCTTGGTCGGGCGGGCACGGGGGCACCGCCCCTACTAGCATCGGCAACAACAAATCCATGACTGCTTTTGTTAGCGGCGCGTGTCCGAAACTCTGAAGAAGTTGATCTAAATCTTCAGCAACAAATCCCTTCAAAGGTGCGATTAGTTCACCATTATTTCTCTTCTGGGCTTGAAGCCGACAATAATTTGACCAAGTGTACGATCGAGGTTCTGCATCAGGGTTGACGCAAGACTGTTCGGGCGCCACTAATTCGGTAAAATCTGCGGCCAAAACTCCCAATTCTGCTGCAAATTTATAAGCGACAAAAAACTCTAATAACGAACGGTGGGCTGGAGTATAATCGCCATCTGCATTGCGGATCAGCATCGTTTGACCCATCATGTCATAATGCCAGTGGTCTAAGTCTTTTTCCTCTTGGACGACGGAACCAAACAGGCCTCGAATGCGATCGGGAAAACCGCGATAATTCAGACTCATTTGGTTTGTAGACAGCATTTCCCACGATAACTCGCACAAAAAGTAAAGCTTATCTGCTAGCGAAGTAAAAGTCCGTTCAGCTTTGATATCTCTCTCTATCTTCCGCCGCACCGCATACAGATAGATCCGCGACATATCGACAGGTTTTCCAGCTTCAATATCGGGCAATGCTTCCAAAATTAACTCGGTCATCACAGGGCGACGCGCTAAATCCAATAGTTGCGGGTTTCCCATCACTTTTTCTACTGTCGCCGCTTCTGTTTGAAATGACAGCGCTTGGCTAATTTGTTGGTCGTTAAATTTCTCTAATTCTAAGACTTCAAATTGGGGAGTTTCGCCTGTTAAAATGGTTGTTGATGCTTGCAGTTCTGCATTGAACAATGCCCGTCCTTCCTTGCCTTCAGGAAAGTGTTCGGTACGGCAAGTGAGGATGACTTTTGCGCCGGGAACCACGGCTTTTGCTAGTTCCCAGAAGTTGTTGATGGTTTCTTGCCGATCGCACTTAGCGGCCATTTCATCAAAACCATCGAAAATCAACAAAAATTTACCCATCCGATTCAGTTGTTCAAAAGCCGAATAACCCGCCAAAGGTATCTCGTGTTTCCTAAAGAAAAACTCGGAAAATAGCGACTCGACACTAACTGCTTTGGCGTAATCTCGCAGCGGAATTACTAACGGCAAACGCGGACGTTCTAAGCCGCTTTTTTGAGCTTTTTTGTAGCGTTGCAGCGCCATCCAAGCATAGTGCATCGCAAACCAAGTTTTCCCGGTTCCAAATTCTCCTAAAACTGAAATATGTTCTTTTACTGGGTCATCCAACCACAGGTCAATATAACCTTCAATCCAGCCATCTCGCTCGCCATAATGACTCACGCCTATCTTGCGGTGAGTATCGGGGTCGATTTCTTCTTTCGTACAAGCTAGCGGTACGTATTTAGTATTAATTCCCCGGCTGGTGATTTCAGTTTCCAGCCAATCCAGATAAGCCGTAAAATCGGCATCTTGGTCGAGTAATTCATCGAAAGTATAGCAAGCTAGATCGCTATTTTCTGGTTTATCTACTTCATCCCGCGCTGCGCGACTGATGCGGCGGGCGGTGACTAACCATCCTTCATCGGTGCGCTGTTTTTCCACCGACTGGCGCAAGGCCGAGATATCTCTGAGTCCCGCTTCTCCGGCTATTCCGCGCACTAAAATGCGATCGTACCGATTGCGTCTGACGGGGACATTGATAATCCATTCAAAATAGTTATCCTCCGAGATTTGATAGGTTTCAAACTTATAACTTAATGTTTCAAACCAACCGCGCACTTGTTGTGATAAAATAAAAGCTTGAGACTTTTGAATATTAGTTGATGCTGCTGCGGGAAGTGCGGGATAATCTTCGGATTCCAACCGCGCAAATTCGGTGCGAATTCCTTCGATAGTGGGGAGGCGTTCGATGCGATCCATTACCAGAGATAGGCGTTTTTGCAAAGAGGCGATCGCATTTCCCACCATCACATCTCCCAGCGTCCGCGTCCGCTTTGCTACTTCCATAAACACGGCGGCAAATGCCATGAATTCCCGTCTGGGGTCAATGCCTAAATCTCGAATTTCTTTGCCTAAAGCACTCTCATTCAGATAGTCATCGCCTGCTTTAATTAAAATGGCTGGGCTATCGGACTCGAAGGCTTGGCGAAATGCTGATTCAATCTCTTTTTGGCGAAACAGTTCTAAAATCTGCTTGGGTTTGCCAGCGCCGTATTCTACTAAAGTATAAACATAAACTCCGCTAAAATCTGCCGGCGGAGCATCGGGGTCGAGGTTAAATTTTTTTAAGAGTTTGATGACAGTTTCGTTGCGCTGAAACTTGTCTCTGATGGTGCCGAGGGGAATGGCTGTCAGGAGGCTGATAACTAAGTCGAGACTAATTAACATGATTTAGGCTTTCCTGTTTGTCCGTGGAAGTAATGCTCAAATCTCGAATCGGTAGGCTGTGTCCCTGAAATGCGCTGCGGGCGATCGCAAAATGCTCTATTTTTATGGTAACCCATCAGCCAACTGTCGCCCACTGACAGTCCGAGATTCGCACAATCCGAGATTTGCCATCTTCCGACAGTAATCTAACAGTCCGAGATTTGCCATATTCCGATAGTAATCTAACCATCCGAGATTTGCCATATTCCGATAGTAATCTAACCATCCGAGATTTGCCATATTCCGATAGTAATCTAACAGTCCGAGATTTGCCATATTCCGACAGTCCGCCAGGGGTTGAAACCCCTGTCTCATAGCAAAAGTCCTCTTGCATAGGACTAGGGAATCATATTTTATTTAGCAATTTGATTCGACCCAGGTATTATCTTGATATGCATTAACATTATTTGCGAATTTTTTACCCACCAATAGGATAATTTTCAATAAATTATTCAGTCCTCTTAAGAGGACTTTCGCTATGAGGCGGGGGTTTCAACCCCTGCCGGACTGTCGGATTATGCGAATATTTTAACCCCTGCCGGACTGTCGGATTATGCGAATATTTTAACCAGTGCCCGACTGTCGGATTGTGGGAATATTTTAACCCCTGCCAGACTGTCGGATTGTGGGAATATCCTCTTGCATAGGACTGTGGAATCGTATTTTTATTTAGTAATTGGATTCAACCCAGATATTGAATGATATCAAATCTATTAACATCAGAATTATTAATCTCTCTCTTCTCTTTCTCTGTGTTCTCTGCGTTCTCTGTGGTTAAATCATTCCGATCGAACGCTCGACGTTGCACAAAGAGTCAACAAAGGAATTTTCGATGGGATCGGGCGGGTTTATTTAACCTATTTGCACCCCAAAAGGCTCTGGGCGAACCCGCCCCTACATCACACGAATGGTGCAACATATCATATCCAACCGAAATTGATATGATATATAATAAGATTGCTTGATGAAATTCAATTCACAACTCCGAGCATTTTGAATAAATTCTTCAGTCCTCTTAAGAGGACTTTAGCTTTGAGGCAGGGGTTTCAACCCCTGCCGGACTGTCAGATAGTGCGAAATCAGACGGCGGAAAATCAACCAAAAATATTACCATTTTTTCCGCAAGATGACAACGATAATATCCAGGAAAAACCGACATATATTGTAGTAATAATAGCTCTCATATTAGTGGTCATCTCCGAGTTGGCAAAGTTAAAATATAGATAACTAACAAATAAAACTTGCTATCTATGAAAATACAATCTTCTGTCTTAGTCCACCTGGGATTTGGCAAATATGTACGATCCGATCGAGTAACAGCAGTAATACCAATTGAAGAAGAACGGGGGCCGGGTCGGCGCACTTTCGTGCACGTAGACGGCGAAGCAGACCCGATCGTTGCTTCGCGCGCGGAAGATACAATCGTTCGCGATTTGGTGCAGGAACCGCGCGAAATAACTCAAGCTCGGCAGCAACAAGAAATCCTGCAAGATTTGCTGGCCGATTTGAGCAATGTTAACGTCACCGTGCGCCGCATCAGCCGCGATGAAGGCGGACTCGACCTAGAACGTTTGGAGCGCCGCATTCGCCAAATTTTAGAAGCCTAAAAAAGAAAGACCGCCCGCGCGGTCTTTCTTATTGTTTGTGTCGCTAAAAATTTTAAGTTGAGGGTTTCAATGTAATTTCGATGTCCGCTAAACCAGTGAGTTTTTCTACCACCGGCTCTTCTTCAATTCGCGGTACAAAAATAGTTAAACCTCCCGGAACGCACTCAATAGAAACCGGAGTCATGCCGATGATTTCCCCGTCTAAAACCACTTTTTGAGGCGGATCGGTAGTAATTTTTATTTTTTTTGCCCGCAAATAACCGATGTCGTCGCGATCGGTAGGATTGCCACTCAAAGCTGTTTGCAAAAGGTGATAAGAAGCTGCGATCGCCCCAGCTTTATTCTGAGGCGCAACCAGCGTCACGTCCAGCAAGCCGTCATCAAAAACAATCCCCGCCGGGCCTTGAGCTAAAATGGAAGTAGCCGGCGCTGCATTCGCCACCGTCACCGCCACAGCAGTAAGGCTGATAATTCTATCTTCGGTTTCGATTTCCGCTTCAAATCTTTCTAAATTGTTTAACTGTTTAATTCCTGACAGAATGTAAGCCAGCATTCCCCAGCGATTCTTCATTTCGCGATCGGCTAGTTCGACAGTTTCTGCCTCAAAACCCACTCCCGCTAACAAAACCATCGGCATTTCACCGTTGCAAATCGCCGCATCCACCACCCGCGTCAACCCTCCAAAAATAGTGGCGCAGGCGGTTTCAATTGTATTCGGAATCTCTAAAGCATTAGCAAAAGCATTAGCCGTTCCCCGCGAAATAATTCCTAAAGGAATATTTGTGCCGACAATCGCCCCAGCAACTGCTGATAATGTGCCGTCGCCCCCGCAAGCAATAATTTCCTCAACTCCTCTATCAACTGCTTCGCGGGCGATTTGATCTGCGTCTAATTCTGGGGTTGTCAGCCGAATGTCTAAGTCAATAAAAGGCTCTAAAAGTTCCTGAATTTTAGCTAAGTCTTGGTCGGGGTCGCTGTTGCCGGCGACGGGATTGAAAATTAGGCAAGCTGAACGTTTCATAGTTGGTAATAGGTAATAGGTAATGGGTAATGGCTGAACTGAAACCCTCGATTTTTTTTCGTTTGTCTCGAAGTTTCGATAGCCATCGCATCCCCCTTAATAAGACCCATTTTGACTGTTCTTATCCCCCCCTGATTAAGGGGAGTTAAGGGGGAGCAAGACTCAACTATAACGCTGATTGATATCATGTCCGATCGAGTGACCGCGATTAACAGGGCGGGTTTTTGAGATTGTCAATTATTGGCAAATATTTTTCGTGAACCCGCCCCTACCGTATTAGGGGTAATCGACCCAACATAATATGAGACATGGTTTTAAGATTAAGTTAACACAAATGCCATGCCCGCTAAACTTCGACAACAACCCTCACCTATTTTTCAAAGGTTTAGTTAAGACTTGACAAAAGTCCACTCTAAGACTTCGCGCCGAGCTTTGTGCAACGCTTCCTTGATTTCCTTGTTGCTGTCAAACTTGACTTTATCCAAAAGGCACGCTTCGACGTTCACAGTAAACTTATCGTCTTCAAAAGGCCAAGGAGTTACCGTCACAAGTTCGTTGCTGTGCTGTACAATATCGTAGCGCTTGCCGTCCGGGCCGACAGCAATTTCTAAAGCTCGTTCTCCGGCCGGTAACTCGCGGCAGCAAAGAATTAATGATAGCCGATCGCACCACTGGAAAAAAGCATAAGCTGCCTTAGCATCTTCCTGAGAAATATTCAACTCTTTTTGCCATTTTTTTTGATTTTCCAGTTGTTCGTCCAAAAATTCGTCGAGTTCCTTCGACTCTCCCCGCTTTCCTTCATTGAGATAGCTCATGTGCATAGAAATCAGCATGGCTACCCACCTACCGCGATATAGGGAATTCTGCGCCATAGCTTTAATTTTCGGCAGAGAAGTTTCCGTCTGCAACGTAAAATCAAAGGGCGCGCCCGCTTCAGTTAAAATATTTTCTTCCCACTCTTTCTCCAAATCATCGTGATGCGAAATCGCGGCTATGGTTTCGTACAAGCGAAGCGGAGATTTCGAGCGCTTCCACTGTCCGCCAAGTTGGGCGGCGAGCAAAGCATGGGCGCGGTGGTAAATAATTTCCCAGCCGGTGGCGGTTAAGTTAGCAATCATGGAATTTTTCTCCTGAATTAAGTGAGGTTGGTTTTGTGGAACAGGTATCTTGCCTGTTTGGGCGGGCTCGCGTGCCCAACCCACAATCAAATTGAATTTTTGTGGAACAGGCTGGAAAGCCTGTTTGGGCGGGCTCGCGTGCCCAACCCTACTCCCCGCAATCAAATTGAATGACTGATGCTAAATCACAAAAGGTTCGATCGAGATATCCTGCCATTTCCCCTCAAATCGTTCGACAACCATAGGTCGGATGCGGAACTTGGGGGGACACCCATTGAGAACATCAATCCGCAAACACGAATAAGGACGGCGTTTGTAGGAACCTTGGCCGCTGCGGCCGACAAATAGCAAAGATTCCGCTACCCGCCGGCTGGCTGTTTCGGAACCAGACTGCCGCGCCAACCGATAAGCTTCAGGACTCAATGCTTCCTGCAACATCGGCCCTTCCGGACGCTGGCGGCGGAGACTGTGGCCGCTTCCCCCGCAGACAATCCAATTAATCCCAGAGTCGCCGTGTCCGGTATTCCCAGTCCGCAGGTATTCCAAACAGTGAGCGTGGCCAGTCAGCACCAAATCTACTAGCGGACGCCCCTGCGCCACATCCCCAACTGCATCGGCCACCCCGTCGAGTACCTCGCGCAATCGCAACCGAACCGCCAAAGTTTGAGCTTGATTCCACTTTGTTGCCTCGGTCACGTAGGGGGGATGGTGCAGGTAAATTACCCGCCCCCGCACCTCGGAATCGCCCCAAGAGTTAATCAGCCTTTTTTTCAGCCATTCGAGCTGTTCAACGTCGGTGGCGGCTGTTTTGTCGGGGGACAGTTGTTTGTCAATATCCATCAACATTTCGTCAACTTGCTCTAATTTGGCGGTCAAGTCGTCTAGCTGTTCGTCTTCCTCGGGAATCTCCGGCTTGAGCCGATCGCACATTTCGAGCATTGCCAATTTTTCTTGTTCCAACTTCTGGCGATCGAGTTCCAAATTCTGGCGGCGAATGTCGCCCTGTTTGGTTTTCGGGATCGGTAAGGGTTCGTTGAAGGTGTTGGAGTCGAGGGCGAAGAAGTCGATGCCGCCGCTGCGGAAGGTGTAGTAGCGGTTGGGTAAGCGGGTAAAGCGTCCGGGTTGGTAGCGGATGCAGCGGCCTGTGCTGGTGCTGGCGGTGTAGTGGGCGTCTAGGTGGCGATCGAGTTCTCCCGGCATTTTGTGAGCTTTGAGGTAGTCGAGAAAGGCTTTGGCGTAGGTATTTCCGCGATCGGAACCGTGCCAGCCGACATCGAGATCCAACTTGGAACCCAACAGCCGGCGCAGCGGCAAAGCTGTGGCCGACAGAATGCCGTAGACTATGGGCAAGTCGTAATAGTCGTGGTTTCCCGGTACGGGCAAAAACGGAAAGTTAAACACCATGCGATCGTAGGCAATCCGAGACGGATGCTCGCCGCCGACTATAAATTCTCGGTAGGGGCGAATAAAGTTTTGCAAGTAATATTCGCTGGAACCGACGAGATAAACTACATCGCCGGTGTGGAGGACGAAACGGCAGGTTTCGCGCTCGGTGACCATCTGTTCGGCAATCTGCCGCTGGGGATTGTAGCCGCGGTGATTGCCCGTGCCGCTGTCGCCTACGACTAAAAACGAAAACTCTGGAGAGTCGGTGGTTTGAGATTCTAAAACCATCCGAGTTTGGTCGATTCCCCGATGGACGATCGATTGTTCTTGCCACCGCACCCGCTCGTTCATTTTGCGGATTTTGACTGTTATTTGCGGGTCGGAAACGAATTTCAATTCACCTCTTCTCCAAAATTGCTGAGTTCCTAGTTAATCATAGTGTAGCGATCGGGCGAGTTTTTACATCTCTCTAAAAGCTGAAAATCGACGCGCGGGTACTCAGAAACCTGGTTTTTAGGAGAATACTGCCTGACAACTGACATATTGCACCATTCTCAATAAGCTTTTTAGGAACAGGCTTTTCGGCCTGTTCCACAATAAAATTCATCTCTTGTGGAACAGGCCGAAAAGCCTGTTAAGCGAGAATGGTGCAACATCTCAGTTGCAACTCACATCTTGTCGCATTCTCAATAAGCCTGTTATGGGCGGGTTCTGGGGTTCACCCCACAATAAAATTCACTCTTTGTGGAACAGGTCGGAAAGCCTGTTAAGCGAGAATGGTGCAATATGTGAGACGATCGCGCTTGGAGTCGCAGAGTGCGATCGAGCCCTACACCTGCCCCAAGTGGGCAACATCAGATAGAACGCAGTAAACAAATATAAAATGGAAGCAATACAACTGTCTTTATTCTCAAATGAGTCAGAACCAATTCCTGCCAAAAAGCAGAAGAAAGCAAAATTAGGGCGTTACGAACGCATCCAACGCGAACTAGAAGCAAATGACTGCGACCCCTACAAAATATTCATTCATGTTGAATCTCAGTCACTGCCAAAATCAGACTATACATTTTTCGATCTTTTTTGCGGTGCTGGCGGCATGACGCAAGGTTTATTGCAAGCAGGTTTTCGACCAGTAGCAAGTGTTGAAATTAATGCGATCGCCTCGGCTACTCATACAAAAAACTTTCCCGATTGCCATCACTTGTGCGACGATATAAAAAACTTAAATCCCCAAAAGTGGATCGCTGAAATTGGTTCGCCAGAAGTTCATGTTGTTGTAGGTGGGCCGCCGTGTCAAGGCTTCTCAGTTGCAGGAAAACGCGACCCCAACGACCCTCGAAATCGCTTATTTAGAGAGTTTGTCCGCGTTGTCTCTGAAATACGTCCTTGGTATGTTGTCATGGAAAACGTACCCGGAATATTGACTATACAAAAAGGAGCTGTTAAGCAAGCCATTTGCGATGCTTTTCAGGAAATTGGCTATCCCCATATGTCCGTTGCTGTTCTGGAATCCGCAACCTATGGAGTCCCGCAAATCCGCCCGCGAGCTATTTTTATTGCCAATAGATTCGGGATGCCAAATCCCTATCCGAAGCCGCAATTGTTGCCCGAACAATACAAAGCGATTGAGTCAGCAATTGATGATTTACCAGAGTATACTCCCATCCCAGAAATCAACCACGAATGGACTCGTCATTCTGTTGAGTACATGGAAAGACTTGCTAAAGTTCCACCAGGCGGTTCTTTGTATGAAAGCTACGCCGATGCTTTCAAGCGACAGTATCCGGGCAAACCGAGTATGACTGTTAAAGAAAATCACGGTGGCACTCATATTCATCCTTATCTCAACCGCGTTATTTCAGCTCGCGAAATGGCTAGATTGCAAAGTTTCCCGGATTCATTTATTTTTGAAGGTTCTATGAAAAAGGCCATGTGGCAAATTGGAAATGCCGTGCCGCCGCGATTAGCAGAGTGTATCGGTTTTGCACTTATTCCCTATTTGACTGATATTGCTTTGAACAAGCCTAGCTTAGTTAATAAGTTCCTATTCCAGAAATCTTAAATTAGTAAAAAACGTAAGCGCATCTCAGCTTGCTATTAATGATTTTGTCTTACTCAGAAGTTCATTAGCCTGATCTTTCAACTTATCCACCTGTAATTTATCATTACCAACTGAAAATGATTCAAGCGCTTGCTTTAATTCTTTCAGTGTTTCTAAAGGTAAAGCTTGAGCTTTTAGTGATTGCTCCAAATCCTTCCTATAATCACCTAGAAGAGAGTCTAGATCATCAAAGTACCTTTTAATTTGTTTATCCAATGATTGCTCAATCAATCGGTTAGATTGTTCTTGAATTTCTTCGACTTTATTGTCAAAGAATTTAACTATTTCACCCTTGAAAAGGATTATGTTAACTGTATATCTTTCTTTATATACATGTTTGTCTAAGTTCACACCGAACCAACCAAAAAAGGTGCTAACTCCACCATAAATTGCGCTCAGTATTGGATGGTTAGCTACCATTGCCACTAAACGAGCACCAAACTGCACCAACAAACCACCAAATGCTCCTTCTAACAATGCTGTGAGTAAATCAGATAATCCATACCCTCTGAATTCAAGATCAGGGGTATTCACTTCTATGTGAATATCAACTAGCTTGAGTATATCTGGCTTAAAAATAACATCAAAATCTCTTTTTAACCGATCTTGAGCGCGTTCAATAATAGGCTTAGTTTCATTATCTAGTGACTCGGATAATTTTTGAATCCTGCCTTGAGTCTGTGTATCCGTCTGTTTACAAGCGACATCCAATTGACGTTCAATAATTTGCTTCGCCGAAGCTGCTATTTGCTCAGCGAATAGCTTGGCATCTTGCTTACTATCAAATTCAAATTCATCCTTATCTCTATTAAACCTATTGGATATGTCGTCCCACAAATTGGAAAATACTTTTATAGCAGAATCTAAAACATACTTTTTCAATAGTGTGTCAAGTTCGTTTTTTACGTCTTTTTTGAGGTTTTCTAGGTTGGCGTTTACCGTTTCCTTTATTTGCTTTTTTGTTTGGGCAACCTCTTCATCTAGATTCGGACGGCAAGCAGCTAGACTAGAAAGCTCTTTGTTAAGATCCTTAATTGCTTGCTCGAGCTTTTCCGCATTACTGTTAATGTAAGTCAGGTCATTTTTTGCATTATTACATAAATCATTTAGATGAATAAGACAACGATTCAATGCAAACTCCATGCAGCGGGGGGCAACTTGTCGCAAAATTACATTAATTGCTTCTTCCAGAAAAGATGCAAACTTTGATGCTTTCCAAAGTCTTACCGCTTTCTTTTGTAATTCCTCTACAGTTGCATCCTTGAGTTCATCCTCCCAATCAACAGGCCAGACTTCTCTAGCTAATGCTTCGGCAGCTTCAGGATCTTTAATATCTTGACTACTGAGAGATGATTGACGGAGAAAATCCTTAGCGCAGAATGCTTGCCTAGCAGAAACTTCAAATACGCGGTCTGTGTTGGCAAGTTGGAGGTTATTAGCAACAAATTGTTTTACCATTTCGGTATCTATGTCACCTCGACGACGCTCATCGATTTTATTAACTAAAACATATAAATTTTTTTGACTGCTTGTTCTAATAACTTTGTGAACTTCTGCTTTAATCTTTTCGGCTGCTTCAGCCCTCAATTCAGTGAAATTCAGGACAAGTAGCACAAGTTGGCTACGCTTAAGTTGCTTGGAAACTACAATTTCTAGCTTTTCGCTGACTCCGGCTTCACTTGGCCCAGGCGTATCAACGATTACAAGATTACCTAGCTTCTCTAGTTTTTGATTTTGCTCTGTTCTGAAAAAAGGAGTTTCGATAGATGGAATGTCATTGTCATTGAGCAACTGGAGAGGATCTTGATCTTGGGATACTGCCAGAATGTTGCAAAGACGGATAATATGATTCAACTCTGTCAGGATCTTGTTGATATTCTTACTGCCAGAGATTTGTTCTGAAATTCCAAAATCTGTATCAGCGTGGATTTCTTGGAGTAAACTTGCTAAATGCGGATATTCACCAGTCTGCTTAAGAACTTCTTCCATCCCTTTCTGCTCAATTTCCAGCCTGATAGCATCCAATGCTTTCTTAAATGCTTCACAGATTCTAGGACTCAATTTTAGAATCGGCTCTGCTGCATTTTCCTTCAATACAATCTCTGTTGGCAGTGTGGTCATCGCTGTAGCAGAACTTGGCAGGAGTTCTTGACCAATAATGGCATTAATAATTTTGGATTTGCCAGCATTCATCGGTGCGGCAATGGCCATTCTGAGTTTTAGGTGTGTGACTGTACCAATCTCCTTTTCAATTTCCTGTTGATATATCTGGTACTTGTTTTCTGAGCTATCCTCAGACTTAAGTTCTTTGCTAGCGCGACCCATCAGAGTGCTAACTTCTTGTAACAGGGAAATTACCTGTCTTTGCAGGTCTTGAACATTTGGGTTGGAGGCTTGAGAAGTCATAGGGTTTTTAGTTGGTGTTTATGGTGAATGGTAGCAGAAATTGTATAACAACTCTACGCTATCTGTAATCGTTTTCCCAATGTCTGAGGTTCTGGTAGAGGTTTGCCATCTTCTTGATAGAGTTCAATCAATGTTTCTAACAATTCTTGTCCGTGAGTGCAAGGCTGCATGACATCGGTAAACTCAGGCCCACTGACAACAAAAAGTCGATCTTCTTCTGACCACTGGATGATGAGACTGTAAGGGCTATTCATCTGGTAGCTCCTTTAGCTTCTGCAAATCGGTTATTTTAGTCAGCTTGTTGCTCCTCAACCCTATTTATTGTTAATTCTCAATCCAAGCTTTGAGCAAATATTTTTAATGCTTTGACATCCTCTGATGAGATATTCCCCTCAATTTCCTGATTCTGAAATCGTAGAATTTCACCTCTACCATCTTTCGCAGTAATTGTAAGCGTTTCTTCTTGCTGCCAAATACGATACCGCTCTCCCTCAAGAAATTTACCGCCTTCGGGTATTTGTCTGCCGTAGTTCCTTAAGACTGTTTCCGCAGTTTGCACAATATCTAGACTATATTCATATAACAAAATATCACTAGCAAATTTGGGCATACCTGCTTTTTTTTCCAAAAATTCAAGTAATTCAGCAACAGTCTTCGGAGGTTTTTTGTACCTTTCCGACTGTTGCCGTAATAATCTCACTATTAAGTCCGGGTATTCGTCAAATAGCTCGCTCATAAACTCATCAGGTGACAGCGATTTGATGTTCCAAGGAGCTAAATCCTTTTCTTTGAAATCCGCTAGATTGCTGGTAACAATGACATCAGCCTTGGCTGTTACAGCAGCAGCAAGAACATGACGGTCTTTAGGGTCATTTTTCATGATTTGCTCTAAGCCGACAGGTACTTCAATTATTGCTTCGGGAAAGGCTGCATTGATTTCCGCTTCAAGATTGATTGCTTTCTCCTGGCATAATATCCCTTGGCGGACAAGGTTGCTCATTGCTTCATCAAGGATTTTCTGCGACCAATAGGGTAAATACAGACCAGCCTCGGCGGTGGAAAGCAGAGTATCGCGCAGATACATAGGAAACAGGACACAAGCATCGAGGACAACACTAAGCTTAGACATATTAATGTTGGAATTATTTCTATGCCTCGTACAAACCAGCTTCTTCGGTCATCTCGATTAGCCGATCCAAGTGTTTGCGACGTTTGTTGTCTCGATGTTCTTTATATAAAGTTAAATCCTCCAAACGAATACGTCTATGCTTTCCTACTTTGATACAATGAATTTCTCCCTGGTCTAGTAACTTGACCAGAAATGGTCGGGATACATTCAGAATATCAGCAGCTTCTTGTGTTGTCAGTTCGTGATTGTGAGGTACTAGAGAGATAGCTTGACCTGATGCCATTACACGCACGACCTGACGCAAAATGCTGTAGACTGATTCAGGAATTACTATCTCTTCTCCGTTACTTCCGACTAATTTTGGTTGTGCAAATTCGTGGCTGAGAATCCGATCTAATTTTGCTATTTCTTCTTGTTTTTGTTCGGGAATCAAAACTGACTCAAGCGATGCTTTTTGGTTCAACATAATTAATATCTTTTTTGATGTGATTGTTTTGGAAGCACAGAGTCAATATGGTGGTATAAGTTGGTATAATCAGCGGTTTAAACCGCTGATTATACCAGACCCCGTTTTATTGGTCAGCAGACACAGGCCGCGATCGCGGAAAACCTGTGCAGCCATTGCTGGAAGGGGTATGTAAGTATTTAGCCGGCATATACTTGGTTGTTTCCTTCACGATAACACTTACCTTGCCATAAACGCAATATCCGAAACAAACGAAATATTCAAATTCCCCAAAGGGGAAAGTTCGATCGCCCGAAATTCCCCCTCCCGACTGAAGACGGATGCTTCGCAGATGTACAATAAGACGAGCGCACTCTCTGACTCCAAGCGCGATCGATCCCTACACCCTGCCCCAAGTGGGCAACATCAGATAGAACGCAGTAAAAAACTAGAAACAGGTTTATTGCAAGCTGGTTTTCCGCCAGTAGCAAGTGTTGAAATCAATGGTGCTTTTGTTTCAAGATGAGCATCGATCGCCAAAGAATAACGTATAATGAGACTATCGCTAACATTGAGGGAAGATGACTTCTCAAACGATCGAACTTTTGGAAGATTTGCTAGGCAAGTTACAACACTTACTCCCGGAAAATCAGCAGCTTCTGTTAACTTTTGCAGAGTTTCTGCTGGAACGACAGATGCGATCGAACCCCGAAAACACTTCAGTTGAAGCTGAACCTCCTCCTGGGCAACAACGGGTTTTGGGCCTGCATCAAGGGATGGGCTGGATGAGTGAGGATTTTAACGAGCCACTTCCTGATGCGTTTTGGTTGGGTGAAGCATGAATATTTTGCTGGATACGCACGTCTTGATTTGGCTGGCGATTTCTCCCCAAAACTTATCGCAACAAGCGACGAATATTCTCACCGATCCAACTCATACTTTCTCCTCTGCTTCGATTTGCCTAAGCACCTCAATTGTTTCATTTTACGCTATCTGTAATCGTTTCCCCAAGGTCTGAGGTTCTGGTAGAGGTTTGCCATCTTCTTGATAGAGTTCAATCAATGTTTCTAACAATTCTTGTCCGTGTTTGGCCGCTTCTTCGTAAGTGTGTCCGTGAGTGCAAGGCTGCATGACATCGGTAAACTCAGGTAAACTGACAACAAAAAGTTGATCTTCTTCTGACCACTGGATAATGATACTGTAATGGCTATTCATTCTTCTATCTCCTTGAGCTTCTGTAAATCAGAAATTACTCTTTTTTCGTGATAATTGGGTGCATCATCACCATCATTACCTGATAGTGTAATTTTTTCAGGTAATAATGGGTGTTCCCATACAGTGTGACTGCCTTTTCCCTGTCTGTAAGTAAAGCCGGCTTTTAGTAATAGGCTTTTCAATTCTCTGATTTTTTTAGGCATGAGTGATGCCCGCTAATGAGGTTTAGGATATTATAGCCGATCGCCCAAACGACAAAAACCGAGTTGATTTAAGAAACCGGGTTTTTACCAAATCTGCGGGCTGAAACAAAGTATTTTCGTAAAAAACCCGGTTTCTGGGCCCATGTGTAAGTCCTATGACTCTTGTATCCCCTCGCAGAGGTACAATAGGACGATCGCATTCCCCAACTCCCACCGTGATAGAGCGCTACACTTTGCCCGAAATGGGCAACATCTGGACTGAAACCGCCAAACTGAAAACCTGGCTGCAAGTAGAAATCGCTGTCTGCGAAGCTCAAGCCGAACTCGGCTACATCCCCGCCGCGGCAGTCGAAGAAATCAAAGCTAAGGCTAATTTTGATCCCAAACGAGTCCTCGAAATTGAAGCCGAAGTCCGCCACGACATGATCGCCTTCTTGACAAATGTCAACGAATATGTAGGCGATGCCGGCCGCTACATTCACCTCGGCTTAACCAGTTCCGATGTGCTCGATACCGCTTTGGCGCTGCAATTAGTCGCCAGCGTCAATATTTTGTTAGAACGTGTCGAAGAATTGAGTCAAGCTATTCGCTATCAGGCTCAACAGCATCGCAATACCGTCATGGTTGGCCGATCGCACGGAATTCACGCCGAACCGATCACCTTTGGCTTTAAACTAGCAGGATGGCTGGCAGAAGTGTTTCGCAGCCGAGAAAGATTGGTGAATTTGCGATCGTCCATTGCAGTCGGCAAAATCTCCGGCGCAGTCGGAACCTATGCTAATATTGACCCGCGAATTGAAGCGATCGCCTGTCAAAACCTCGGCCTCGAACCGGATACCGCATCGACTCAAGTCATTTCGCGCGATCGCCACGCCGAATACGTCCAAACCTTAGCACTCTTAGCAGCATCGATCGAGCGTTTTGCAGTAGAAATCCGCAACCTGCAACGCACCGACGTTCTCGAAGTCGAAGAATTCTTTTCCAAAGGGCAAAAAGGCTCATCCGCCATGCCCCACAAACGCAACCCGATTCGATCGGAAAGACTGACAGGAATGGCGAGAATTGTCCGCGCCAACGCTGTCGCAGCCTTAGAAAACGTTGCACTTTGGCACGAAAGAGACATCTCTCACAGTTCCGTAGAACGGATGATTTTGCCCGACAGTTCTACAGTAACTCACTTCATGTTAGTAGAAACCACAGACTTAGTAAAACACCTGCTAGTCTATCCCGAAAACATGAAACAAAACATGAACCTTTACGGCGGAGTCATCTTCAGCCAGCGCGTGATGTTAGCTTTAGTAGAAAAAGGCACAAGTCGCGAAGACGCCTACAAAATTGTGCAATCTTGTGCTCACGAAGCCTGGAACAAACCGGGCGGCAATTTCTACAATTTAATTGCTAAGGACGATCGGGTAACAGCTAAGATGACTACCAAAGAAATTGATGATTGTTTCGATCCGCAGTATCAATTGAGGCACTTAGACTTAGTGTATCAGCGCTTGGGAATTTGATGAGAATTAACAATTAAAAATTACTTCGAGAAGTGATTTATCATTCTCGCGCTTGTCCCACAGTCCGCCGGGGGTTAAAACCCCCGTCTCATAGCTAAAGTCGGTTAAAACCGACTGAAAGACTCATAAAATAAAAGTTTTAGAGAAATATTTCAGTCCTCTTCAGAGGACTTTAGCTATGAGACAGGGGTTTCAACCCCTGTCGGTCTGGCGGGATGACAGACAACACGAAAAGCGCGAAAATTCCCCAAGATAGGAAATGTAAAAACTCTATTAAATATCCACTTAACACAGCTATGAAATCAAACAGATTTACCAAATATTTAATTGTATTCGCTCTAATATTACTATCTACAACCACACTGCATCATACAACATTTGTCCGCGCCCAGGAGCCGCCACAAGTGCAAATTACCCAACCAGAACCAAACCCAGTAGTACCTGAAAGCATTTTCATGAGTCAACTTCCCAGTGGAGCACGACTGGTTGACATCCGCAGCGTAAATCCCAACATTCGGCTCGATATCCGATACGCCACTACTAACAATTTCTTGAAACGAAAACTTTACCCTATATCGAAATGCGCCTTGAGAAGTTCTGTTGCTCAACAGTTAGCGCTGGTTCAAACAGATTTGGAAAAAATCGGATTGGGTTTGAAAGTTTACGATTGCTACAGGCCTTTCTCTGTGACTAAGCAAATGTGGCAAGCTTGGCCAGATCCGCGCTATGTTGCTAATCCTGCTAGGGGTTCGCGGCACAATCGCGGTGCTGCTATTGATTTGACTTTAGTCGATCGCACTGGCAAAGAATTAGAAATGCCTACACCTTACGATGATTTTACCGAAAAAGCTCACGGAGATTATCAAGGGGGCAGCGCGGAATCTCGGAAAAATCGTCAAGTGCTTAAGGATGCGATGAAAAAACACGGATTTATGAGTATCACAACTGAATGGTGGCACTTTGATTCGGAAGATTGGCAGAAGTTTGCGATTCTGGATATATCACTTTCCGAGATTCCTTAATTACTGGAGTAGCGTCTACGAGGCACTACAAGATACAAGGGTTCGATCGTTCATCGGTTAATAGACCTCTTGCAAAAATAACTAGGACGGGCTCTGGGGCCCATCCCACAAGAAAAAATAACTCTTGTGGGATGGACCCCAGAGCCCGTCCAATAAATTTATGAAAAGGACTTTTGCAAGAGGTCTAATGAAGCTCTACATCGCACAAATCCCGCCGTCAGAAAGAATTGTGTTAGCAGGCGATCGCACCAGGAAAGTCGAGACCGCTTGCCAAAACCCTTCAATAACGTATTTAATACGCTGTAAAAATAAGTCGCGCTTCGGAATTTGTTCGGCAGTTAGCGTGGCATTGAAATATTGAATAAATGGATATTTTTCTCTGGTTAAGACGATTTCCGATACTTCTGCTGTCCTGCTCTTTTTTTACGAGCGATCGCTTCATAGGGATCTTCATCCCCTTCCGCATATTGCATCAACTCTGTCATAGACCAACCGATAGCATAGGCAAACTGAACTAACTTTTGCAATCTGGGATCGGCTTTGCCCTCGTTCCAGTTCACCAGCGTGTTGAATGCAACTCCTGTAATCCTTCCTAGTTCCCTAGAACTACCAACGCGCTCATCCTCCACCAACGCCTCTATTAACTGACCGAGACGTTTATGGATTCCAGTATTGATCGCTAGATTTTCCTCTACTTTTGTTGACATTCCTGTTTTCTACTAGCTAAGGAGTTACCGCAGGCATAATTGTATCCCCTGTATTATACCAGAATAACTCGTTTTACAGTCAATCAACGCCGCCCAAAATACAAACAAAGTCGGGATAGGGCATTGCCACGACTCGCTTGACTGACGACGCAGAGGGGACGTAAGACTACCGAAGGTAGCAGACCCCAAAAAAGCGTCAAGAATCATAGTTCGACTACGCTCACTAACCACCGCACATGAAAGGGCGATGAGTATGTCAACGCACTTGTACTAAAAATTCGTATTCGTACCCCCGGAAATTTGAGTCTAGTTGTAATGTGTAATTGCCAGTTACTGGCACTTTTCCAGTCCACTCTGTTTCATTGCCTTGATAAGGATCTCCGGCTAAAAGTTTGCCACGAGGAGTTAGAATTTGCGGGAAAACATCTTTCCGATTCCTAACAGTCATTGTTTGACCTTTTCGGGCGCGAATCCGGTAAGAGTGGGTGCCGCCGCCGATGATTCGACCTTTAACAATTGCCTCATCTCCTCCCGGTAGAAAATTAATCTGCTGGTTGACGTTAGAACAACTGCTTTCGGTGCGGTTTTTGGCAATCCAACCGGGCGGATCGGTAATTCGCAGCCAACCGTTTTGTTCTTCGGCGACTGAAACAAAGGTATTATTTTTAAGTTTTCCTACTATGTTGCTGCCCCTTACTTGGGGGATCGATCGCACATTTAGCGGTGGATTGGGATCGCTGACTACAGCCATACTGATTTTGCAACCAGAATTGGGCGGTGTGACAACTACTGGCTCAACTTTTGGCCCAGAGACTCCTGCAACTAGCGAGGATTGAAGTGCTGGTGTTTTTGCCGGTTGGGGTTGGGATTTCGGAGATTCTGCCGCTTGGGTTTGTGCTTGCAGAGGTTCTGGTTGCCGAGATTCAGGGTTGTTCCTCGGCCCTGCAATCTGGTTTCTGGTGGATGTCGGCGATTCAACGAGGGGAAGATGGGATTGTTTCATCGCACCCGACTGTATAGTTGCAACAGCTACTCCCACCGCTGTTGCAACTCCTGCTAAGCTTACTGTGATGATTTGACCCTTCGTAAATGACATAAAAAACCCTCTCTGTATCTATACTAATAATTTTTGTTTAGGAGTTGAGGCGATCGCCAGTTAATTTATAGTGGAAATACCTAGTGCGGGCCACAGGGTCAGGATTTTTAGATAAAATTTCATATCCATAATTGTCGCAATAATTTGAGTCAATATATACTGGACGCCTATACTGATGGTAATCTTGCTCTGGGTTATCGAAAATTTGGGTTTAAAACCCCGCCCTTCTAGGACGGCTTTACATTAATTTGAAGACCTTACAGAATATCTGATACAATGTAAGTATGACACAAAAAGCATTTAAGTACCGATTCTATCCAACTCCTGAGCAAGAAACTTTGCTGAGAAGAACGATGGGATGTACTCGATTAGTTTACAACCGTGCTTTAGCCGCAAGGACAGAAGCATGGTATGAACGTCAAGAGCGAGTCGGCTACTCGGAAACCTCAACAATGCTAACCAGTTGGAAAAAGCAGGAAGACTTGCAGTTTCTCAATGAAGTTAGCAGTGTGCCATTACAGCAAGGATTGAGACATTTACAAACTGCCTTTATTAATTTCTTTGCAGGAAGGGCAAAATACCCGAACTTCAAGAAAAAGCATCACGGCGGTAATGCTGAATTCACTAAAGCCGCTTTTAGGTGGAAAGATGGCAAAGTATTTTTAGCTAAATGTACTCAACCCTTGGATATCCGATGGAGTCGTCAACTCCCAGAAAGCGCAGAACCATCAACAATTACGGTGAAGCTCTCACCGTCTGGACGGTGGACTGTTTCTTTACTGGTAGATGTTGAGATAGCTGCATTACCGGCGTCTCCTAATCAAATTGGTTTGGATTTGGGTATTACTAGCCTGATCGCTTTGAGTAATGGCGAGAAGATTGTTAACCCTAAAACTTTCAAAGCAAAGCGCCGTAAGTTACGTAAAGCTCAAAAAGCGCTTAGCCGAAAGAAAAAAGGCTCTAAAAACCGCCACAAAGCAAGGTTGAAAGTCGCTAAAGTTCATGCAAAAATTAGCGAGGCTCGCAATGATTTTCTTCACAAGTTGACAACTCGACTGGTTCGTGAAAACCAAGTGATTGCAGTCGAGGATCTATCTGTGAAGAATCTGGTAAAAAATAGAAAACTCGCTCTCTCGATTAGTGATGCTAGTTGGGGGGAAATCGTCAGGCAACTTGAATATAAGTGCAACTGGTACGGTCGTACTTTTGTCAAAATTGACCGATGGTTTCCTAGCTCGAAGCGGTGTGGACATTGTGGACATATCGTTGACAAGCTGACTTTAAATATCAGAGAGTGGGATTGCCCTAAGTGCGGTACACATCACGATAGAGATGTAAATGCTGCTAAAAATATTCTTGCCGCAGGGCTTGCGGTGAATGTCTGTGGAGCGACTGTAAGACCCGAACAGAGTAAATCTGTTAAGGCTGGTGCTATGAAACAGAAACCTAAGTCGTGAGTCTTAGGAATCTCCGTCGCAGAGAGCGCGGAGTGGATGTCAATTGCGCGCAAATTTGCGAAGGTCAGCGTTCAGCGCGAGGTACATAAAATGTCAAAATTGATTCCTCTGAGATTGCAACAGCCTCGCGATCGATTGTTGGAGGAGGTGAAGCAGGAAGTCCAAGCAGGCCTCGCGCAGTCTTTGCACGCTGCTGTGCTCGCTAACCTCAGCCAAGACTCGCCTCCTGTTGGTGTTAACCGCTGTTGGGATGTGGAAGTGAAAGCGGGCAACCGTCCGAGTTTTCGGCTTCCTCCCACAGCAAGCATTGCCAAAGTGTTCGATCGCACCGGTGGCAAATTGGTAATTTTGGGAGCGACGGGTGCAGGCAAAACTACGACGCTGCTAGAATTAGCTCGCGTGTTAATTTCCCGCGCCCAAAAAGATGCTAGTTTGCCAGTACCAGTGCTGTTTGAACTCGGATCGTGGAAAGCAGAATCTGGGGCGATCGCAGATTGGTTAATTGCTCAACTTCAGTTCAAATACGGCATCTCTCCTGCGGTGGGCAAAAAATGGCTTGCCGCAAAACAATTGCTGCCTCTCCTCGACGGTTTGGACGAAGTAGAAACCCACCGCCAAAATATCTGCATTCAAGCAATTAATCAATTTGTTGAAAGCGAATTTAAACCCAAACATTTAGTAGCTTGCAGCAGTTTTGATGCTTACAAAAACTGCGAAAGTCGATTTCGCCTGCAAGCAGCGGTTTTATTGAAACCTTTAACAGAAACTAAAATTCAAAATTATCTGCTAGAAGCCCGAAGCCGCGAACTTTGGTACAGCATTGAGCACGAGCCGGAGTTGTTGAAATTGGCAAAAGTTCCCTTGCTTTTGAGCATGATGGCTCTGGCTTACGACGATATTTTAATTGAAGCTTGGAAGCGCATAACTTCCGCCGAAGAACAGCGCAAATATCTGTTAACTGCCTATATTCGCCACCAAATCACCGGGGAAGTCAAGCAGTATCCCAGAGGTAAGGAACTGCGGCCCGAACAAATTCGCCACTGGCTGGGATGGTTGGCCCGAAGGATGGAACAGCAAGGAATTCAAGAATTTTACCTCGATCGCATACCGTCTAGCTGGCTGCAAACAGCCGATGAACGGCGCAAGTATCAGTTTGGAGTTAAGCTGCTTGGCGGGCTGATTTGGGTGATTTTGGGATTAATTGCCACCCTCGTTTCCGGGTCAATTTGGGGATTAATTGGGGGTGCTGTTGCTGCGGTAATTAGTGCTTTTTTGCCGGGAATTCCGGGGATTGAAAGTTTTATATTGCGCCTGGTGCTGTGGTCGAACGGCTACATTCCTTGGGATTACAAGCGTTTTCTCGATGCTGCCACCGATCGCTTGTTGCTGCAAAAAACTGGCGATCGGCGTTATCGATTTATTCACGATTTATTGCAAAAACATTTTTCCGAGATATAAATGCCGGAGGTTGACATAAGCTAATCCGCATTTAAATTGCATAGTAAAATAAATTTTTCCTCTTGTGGGGTGGGCATCCTGCCCGCCCTCAACATACAAATTAAATGCACAACAGCTTAATAAATTATTCATGATAAAAAATGGTAAGCGAGCAGGTATGAATTGGGACTTTTTTAAATATAGGTATTTAACAAGAAAAAGAAATATAATAAATGTAACTGTGGAGGAACCGTAAATACCCAATAGCCAAATATTTGCAAAGCAAAAGGAAACTCAATGACTGTAAAATTCATTCTGAGCGAATACGTTGACAAAGCAATGGCTGAGGCTATGTATGACAAACTTGAAGATCATAGCTTGGTTGGGAAAATTCCTGTTTGCAAGGGAGTCATCGCCTTTGGTTCAACTTTAAAAGAGTGTCACAATGAGTTGCGATCAACTTTGGAAGACTGGATTTTGCTAGGGTTGAAATTGCGACATCGAATGCCCGTCATTGACAATATTGATTTAAATCAGCAGCCTAGCCTTGAGCCGTTGGACACCTTGTAAGCGTTGAGAGTTTATTCAGAAATTACAACAGCTAGGCTTTTCGGGCCCTTTTTCTGGAAGTAAGCACCAGTTTATGATTTATCAGGAGTATCGCTTAACGATTCCCTCTAATGATGAGTATTCTGTCCCTCAGCTACGGATGATGATTCGAGAGGCCGAGGAGATTATAGAAAGGGAAATTACTCTTGAACAATGGAATAGCTTGTGAACTAACACACACTCATCGCCAAAAAAGTTTATGGTATTTTTGCCATTTGAAATAGCTGTTCTGCCGTAAATTCTAATCCATCAAAAAGTGGATCTGTTAATAGGGTATCTCCCAGATAAGTCTGCGGTGCTGCATCGGGGTAAAAAACTGTAATGCTTCTAGCCTTGCTATCTACTACCCAAACCCGCAATACCTTACCATCTAAATAATCTCTCGCTTTAGCAGCTAACTGACCGAAAGTTTGTTCGGGTGAAATAATTTCTATGACTAATTCGGGGGCTACTGGACAGGCTTCATCTTGATTCCAGTCAGGAGATAAGCGTTGGTAAGAAACATATAAAAGATCGGGTACTGGCAC
Source organism: Microcoleus sp. B7-D4 (assembly GCF_036705125.1). Taxonomy (NCBI): domain Bacteria; kingdom Bacillati; phylum Cyanobacteriota; class Cyanophyceae; order Oscillatoriales; family Microcoleaceae; genus Microcoleus; species Microcoleus sp. B7-D4. Next base: position 29,122 of record NZ_JAUBTT010000024.1, on the reverse strand, counting down.
CCAGTCTCGCCGCTGGCGGGTTAATTTTACCGCCCATTCTACACCAATTTCTCCCCGTTCCTCACCCCACTGTTCGAGGATTTTTATTAGGCTTCTGGTGAGGCGAGAATGAAATTTTTTAGGTGACATCTTCGGTACTGCTTGCTCGTCAATAAGTTCGTAGGTAATATCGCCTTCTCCTTCGGGAAGAGCGAAAAACTCTTCCAGAGTTAGTTGAGTTTTTGTCTGGAGCATAATATTCCTCTGCTGTGGGCAGGCAAGTTAGTATTATTTTAACTTCTTAAATATTCATTGACATAATACAAATGTTATGATAAAGATTGGCAAAATCTCAGGTTTTAACTGCCGAATTTGCGATCGCATCCTCATCGACACCCCCAAAAGGTTAATATTCTAGTCTGACCCTCCTGCAATCATTGCTTAACCTCCTATGGCAGAAACCTTATTGTTCAACGCCCTCCGCGAGGCGTTAGACGAAGAAATGGCCCGCGACTCCGCCGTATTCGTACTCGGCGAAGACGTAGGTCAATACGGCGGTTCCTACAAAGTCACCAAAGACCTCTACAACAAATACGGCGAACTTAGAGTGCTCGACACCCCGATCGCCGAAAATAGCTTTACAGGCCTGGCAGTAGGCGCAGCAATGACGGGGCTGCGGCCGGTCATCGAAGGCATGAACATGGGCTTTTTGCTGCTGGCCTTCAACCAAATTTCCAACAACGCCGGAATGCTGCGCTACACGTCGGGCGGCAACTTCAAAATGCCAATGGTAATTCGTGGGCCCGGCGGCGTGGGCCGGCAACTCGGCGCCGAACACTCCCAGCGCTTAGAAGCATATTTCCAAGCAGTACCCGGTTTGAAAATAGTCGCCTGTTCGACTCCCTACAACGCCAAAGGACTCTTAAAATCAGCTATCCGCGACGATAACCCCGTTCTGTTTTTCGAGCACGTTCTTCTTTACAACCTCAAAGAAAATTTGCCAGAAACAGAATATTTAGTGCCGCTGGACAAAGCAGAAATTGTGCGATCGGGCAAAGATGTCACAATCGTGACATATTCGAGGATGCGACACCACGTCATGCAAGCCGTCCCCGCCCTGGTAAAAGAAGGTTACGATCCAGAAGTAATCGACCTAATTTCTCTCAAACCCCTGGACATGGAGACCATCGGCGCATCCCTTCGCAAAACTCACAAAGTAATTATTGTAGAGGAGTGCATGAAAACAGGAGGCATTGGTGCCGAACTAATTGCCTCAATCAGCGATCGATTTTTTGACGAACTCGACGCACCAGTTTTGCGCCTGTCTTCACAAGATATTCCCACACCTTACAACGGGAATTTGGAAAGACTGACCATTGTCCAGCCCAATCAAATTGTCGAGGCCGTCCAAAAAATGGTAGCTTTGCGAGTATAAATAGTCATCAGTCATTAGCCATTAGTCATTAGTTATCATTCTTTGGTTGTTCGCTAAAACTAACGATATCTGCCAGCAGGACATTGATGCTAAAACACGGATGCACAGATTGATTATTTCTTCCACCTAACTACTGACTAATGACCAATGACCAATGACTAATGACCAATGACTAATGACTAATAATTAAATATGCAAAAACAACGTTCCCTATTAGCCCTAATTTTTGTTTTAATCATCGCCGCCATTACTGTAATAGTAACAATTCCGACGCGGCTGGGATTAGACTTGCAAGGAGGGTCGCAACTCACAATTCAGGTAAAAACTACCCCCACAATTCCCAAAATTGACCAGGGAATGTTAGAAGCAGTGCGGCGGATTGTCGAAAACCGCGTCAACGGTTTGGGTGTTTCCGAAGCATTAGTCCAAACAGTAGGAGAAGACCAAATTCTCGTGCAGTTGCCCGGAGTAAATGACCCGCAGCAAGCAGAACGAGTTTTGGGCGGCACGGCAAAGCTAGAATTTCTGGAACAACTGCCTGGAACAGAAGCACAATTAGGCATTGAAAGGCAGTTGCAGCAGGAATTGCTGGTCAAACAAGCAGAATTGAAAACTAGCCCGAATGAGGCGGCTATTAAAGAAAATCAGGCTGCTTTGAAAAGAAGCAATGAGGCGATCGCCAAACTCTTCAAAAGCAGCGGCCTCGGCGGCGAAAACCTCAAAGACGCTCAACCTCAACCCTTGGCGGCTGGGAACAACTGGAACGTTGCTCTTGTTTTCGATTCCAAAGGAGGCGAACTATTTGCCCAACTCACTAAAAATTTAGCCGGCACCGGACGCAGTATCGGTATTTTCCTAGACGAAAGAATGATCAGTTCTCCAGTCGTCGGCGTTGAATTTGCCCAAACAGGAATTACTGGTGGGAGTGCCGTAATTCAAGGCAACTTTACAACGCAAGAAGCCAACGATTTAGCAGTGCAATTGCGGGGCGGCGCTTTGCCTGTGCCGGTCGAAATTGTCGAAAACCGCACCATCGGCGCTAGCTTGGGTAAAGACAGCATTCAAAGCAGTATTAACGCAGGTATCGGCGGCTTAGTTTTAGTCTTGATTTTCATGGTTGCCTACTATCGACTCCCCGGCGTAATTGCCAATATTGCGCTGTTAATTTATGCTCTATTAACTTGGGCAGCTTTCGTGCTTTTGGGAGTGACATTGACGCTGCCGGGAATAGCTGGTTTTGTGCTCAGCATCGGGATGGCTGTGGATGCTAACGTGCTGATTTTTGAACGCACGCGGGAAGAGTTGCGGGCGGGGAAATCGCTTTATCGATCGGTAGAATCGGGTTTTTACCGCGCTTTTTCCAGCATTTTAGACGGTAACGTCACAACAGTTATTGCTTGTGCTGCTTTGTTCTGGTTGGGCGCTGGTTTAGTTAAAGGGTTTGCTGTAACTCTGGCATTGGGGGTGGGAGTGAGTATGTTTACGGCGCTCACTTGCAGCCGCACTCTGCTGTTCGTAGTATTGAGCTTTCCAGCATTGCGGAAACCTCAGTGGTTCTGTCCCGGTTTGTCGAAAACTGCTAATAGCTAATGGGTAATTGGTAATTGGTAATTGGTAGTTGGTAATCGCTAAGAGTTGTCAGCTACAAACCGCTAAAAATTAGTTGTAAATTAATTACCAATGCCCAATGCCCAATGCCCCATGCCCAATGCCCAATGCCCAATTCCCAATGCCCAATTCCCAATTCCCGCTAAATTATGAAATTCAGTGTAATCAAACAGCGATCGCTCTGGTGGAGTATTTCCGCCGCTATAATCCTCGCAGGTATAGTGTCGATGGCGATTTCTTGGAGTCGTCCCGACATCCGCGCACCGCTGCGCCCAAGTTTAGATTTTGTCGGCGGCACTCGCCTGCAATTTGAGCTCGACTGCACGAAACCGGAAAATTGTAAACCCATCGATCTTGCTGCTGTCCGTGAAGTCCTGGACACCCAAGGTTTAGGTGGCAGCAGCCTTCAAGTTATCGGCAAAGAACAGCGCGGTTTGTCACTGCGAACAAAAACTTTGGATGTCGAACAGCGGACTAATTTGCAAACAGCTTTGAGCGAAAAGATAGGCACTTTTTCTCCTCAATCTACTCAAATCGATACGGTTGGGCCTACCCTCGGTAAACAATTATTTACTTCGGGATTGTTGGCTTTATTTCTTTCTTTTGCCGGAATTACGGTTTATCTAACATTCCGGTTTCAGTTGGATTATGCCTTTTTTGCTTTCGTTGCTCTATTCCACGACGTGTTGGTTACTCTTGGTGTTTTCTCGTTTTTGGGTTTAGTTCAAGGAGTGGAAGTTGACAGCTTATTTGTGGTCGCTCTCTTGACAATTATCGGTTTTTCTGTTAACGATACAGTCGTAATTTACGATCGCGTGCGCGAAGTAATCAAGCTAAATCCGGGACAGCCAATCAATCAAATTGTCGATGATGCTGTCATGCAGACGCTGGGAAGGTCAATTAACACGACGATGACAACGCTGCTGACATTGTTTTCAATCTTTTTGTTTGGCGGCGAAACCCTCAAATACTTTGCTTTAGCTTTGATTGTCGGTTTTATTGCGGGTGCGTATTCGAGTATTTTCATTGCCAGTACGCTGCTAGCTTGGTGGCGCAGTCGTCCGGGCCAGTCTATCCCCGTCCCCGCAGAAGGAATCAACCAGTCAGAGGAAGTTTAATTGACTGTTAACGGTTAACTGTTGACGGTTAACTGTTGACGGTTAACTGTTGACTGACTAATAATAAATCCTCAATAATCAATAACCAATGACAAATGAGAAATGACTAATAACTAATGACTAATGAAAGCGATGCAAATTTTCAAATTGAAGTCCAAAGGCTTCACAAACTAACAGTTTACGGCCGCTGGTTAACTGTGATATTGCTGTGGATTAGCGTCGGTTCTTTGAGCATTTGGGGTTTGCGCCGCGAAATCGCTTTGTGGTTAGAACACTTCACTTGGGCGGCGGTGCGCTACGGTTTATCTTTTAATCGTTGGCCGACTCTCGGTTTGGGTTTGTGCTTGGGAATGACTTTAGCAGTGCTAACTTGGCAAAGTCGCAATATGGTGCGAGGATTGCCCCTGCGGGAAAAACAGGGTTTGGAACAACAAGTTCGCCGCATTCGCCAACAGGGGCCGAGTCATCCTTTGTGGAAGTGGGTTTGCAAAGGTTCGCGGTAGCCGACGGGCTTTATTCTTTAGTCTCAAGCGAGAAGAACGAAAGTTTGACAAGAAGCAGCTTCAACAGCCGAGTCCCTAACTTTTATTGCTTCTGCCTTCTGCCTTCTGCCTTCTGCCTTCTGCCTTCTTCCTTCTGCCTTTTTCCTTCTGCCTTTTTCCTTCTGCCTTTTTCCTTCTGCCTTCTGCCTTCTGCCTTCTGCCTTCTGCCTTTTTCCTTCTGCCTTCTGCCTTCTGCCTTCTGCCTTCTTCCTTCTGCCTTCTTCCTTCTGCTATATCACGCAAAGCGAGGCAAAATATGTGCTAGAGAAGACTGTTGAAGCGGAATTTCGATCGCAAATTCTGCTCCTTTTCCCGGTTCCGAAAAGCACTTCAATGCGCCGCCGTGTTGGTTGACAACAATTTCATAGCTAATCGACAGCCCCAAACCCGTTCCTTGGCCGACCGGCTTAGTAGTAAAGAAAGGGTCAAACAACCGCTTCCGAACATCTTCTGTCATCCCCGGGCCGTTGTCAGAAATTTTAATTATTACCTTTTTTTTCTCAATTAACTCGGTGCGAATCAGAATCGTAGGAATCAGGCAGGTAGAGTTAGAAACTGATGATTGAGTCGTTGTACAAGACTGATTTTGATCGCCTAATTGCGACTTTTTATGGTTGTTTTTATCGACATTTTCGTATGTATTAGACTCAACAAGAGCGTAAATTGCATTAAGTAAAATATTCATAAATACCTGATTGAGCTGTCCGGGATAGCACTGCACCAGCGGCAATTCGCTGTATTCTTTGTGAATTTCGATCGCCTCCTGCCCCGGTTTCGCTTTAAGCTGGCTTTGCAACAGCATAATCGTGTTGTTGATACCGTCGTGAATGTTGACCTGCTTCATTTCAGCTTCGTCTAATCTGCAAAAATTCCGCAGCGACAAAACGATGTCGCGCACTCTTTCTGCACCTTGCTGCATAGAACTTAAGACTCTTGGCAAGTCTTCTAGCAAATAATCGAGTTCGATTTTTTCTGCTTCCGCTTCAATTGCTGCGATGGGTTCGGGACAGTGCTGTCGGTAGATGTCAAGCATCTGCATTAAAGCTTGCGTGTACTCTTTAGCGTGGTGCAAATTGCTGTAGATAAAGCCGATCGGATTGTTGATTTCGTGAGCTACTCCTGCTACTAACTGCCCCAAAGAAGACATTTTCTCTGTTTGAATTAGTTGAGTTTGAGTGCGCTGAAGTTCCAGCAGGGCAAGTTCGAGCTGTTGGGCTTGATGTCTCAATTGCGCTTGCGACTCTCGCATCGCCACGGTTGATAACTCGTGAATTTGCAACTGAGAAAGCAGCAGTTGGTGTACGTCTAAAAGTTTGTAAGTTTCCGGTTCTACCTGTACTACAATTGGTTCGTGGATTAGTTCGGGCGATCGCTCCAAAGACTGCCGCACTGCTGTCATAATTGAGGTTTCGCGATCGAGAACCAACATATCCGTTTTAGTAAAGCGGTAGAGTATGAACAAAGGCTGTTGAGAAAATAACTCCAAGCTGTAGGGGCGGCTCATGTGTTCAAAATAACGCCGCCGCGAAATCATCCCTATAAACTTTCCTTGCTGAGTGATGATGATGCCAGGAACTAAAGGGTTTGCTTGAAAAATTTTAGCAACTTCGTCCCCCTGACACTCAGATTCTAGGAAAAAGTCGTACAGGGTTAATTCCTGTAGAGTCGATCGCAAACCAAGCGGCGATTTTAGGGGACTCAACCCGTCAGTTTCATACACTGCTCCCTCCTTTGGTAATTGGCAGTTGCGGTTGGCTGCTGGAGTCTTGCCTACTATTTAGACGGCCTTTTCAACTCTTTTTATAGCTTAGTTATCAACTTCCCTCTGCTCCCTGGAATCGAGTTAATTCAGCAGGATTTTTTTTGTCTTAAATCGTGCTGGTGTCCCCCGAAACGATATTGCAGGTTAGATTGATTTAACAGCAGACACCCTTTTGAAACTTGACTATGTAGTAAATTTTATATATCCAAGATTTTGCTAATCCGAATATAACAGTCATAACTATTTTTAATGTTTGATGACATTAACTTGGTTCAGATGGATAGACATCTGCGACCTGTGGCAGTACATTTCGTATTACCCCTTGCGTCAAATTATATTACAATAAGACAAGAATAGCGACAAATCGGCCGCCGATCGCCCGATTTTAAAATTCAGGCAAAACAGGTTTCCGGCAATTGCCAATAAATCTCAATTGTCAGTTTTTTTGCACAAATGCCGATCGCACTCAACCCGAATATTGTATTGTAGGTAGTCTCCGAGCCAGGGACAGCCGATGGCGAGCAATTTGTCAAGTTCGGCAGCTTATACTTTAGCCGCATGGACACTCCAAAGTTTCACCGAGGAAATTTTTCCCGGCAGATGCTAAAGTTGTGCGATCGCAACTAAAACTCACATTCCACACATCCCCTTAACCTGCCTTAAAAGTTTCCACAAAAGTACCGTCGGGGCACCAACTTGAAATTCACATTCTGTCGCTGGCAAATCGGAGACGGAGAATCAAGAGGAAGCAGAAATAAATAATTCTATTGTACCCGAATTTTCCCCAACTTCAACTTCAATTTGACGAAGTTGGTTTGGTTGCGGTAATATTTCGATCATTATTTCTTCTCCTCCCCCTTGATTTTAGGCAATTCTCATTAGAAACTCTAAGATGTTGATTTGAGGAACATCGGGGGGTGGGGTTTGGTTGGGCGATCGCACTGAGCTAAATTGAAATGACATTTGAGGAAAGTAAGCGACGGTTTCCATGTGCGGTTTCCCGAACGAGAGGTGGTAATTCTATACACGGCGGGACGATCGTACTTTCAGTACAATGTCAGTATTTCAACCTGTACACCTGTTGAGTCTGAGCCTCAGAGAGTGTGAAAGTCGCTCTCATCCTTTCGCTGTCTGGATTGGAAGTTTTTCAAGGGTTACGCGGTGCGGGGGTTAGAAGCAGACAGTTAACTAAACCGCACAAGGAGAGAGGGACAGATGGGATAACCCCAGAAGCGAGAGAGTGAGGCAATTTTCATCATCAAACCTTCAGAAAAGCACGACAGCAGCAGCAAGATCACCCAAAAGAATGATTGATTCAAAAAAAGTTGCGTGTTATATTTCAATATAATTCTATACAAAAATACTTTTACCTAAAAGGAGAACAAAAAATGGACACACCTACAGAACGCCTACAAGAACCAGTCGGGACAAGAGAACTCGAATCAATACCTGTATCTGACAAAGTTTCGGCCGACAAAATTAGTGAAGTTAATTTTGAAACGACTCCTTTAGAAACCCCTACTTATACTCAAGAAAAAGTTAGCGTCGAGGAATTGAAGATTAACGGGGACGATTTGGTTGCTAAAGTTAAAGAACTGATTCACGAAGGAAATATCCGCCGCATCATTATCAAAAATGAAGAGGGACGGATTTTGGTAGAAGTTCCTCTGACGGTGGGAGTAGTCGGTGGAGTCATCGGTGCGGCCTTGTTTCCAGTCATTGCAGCAATAGGAGCGATAGGTGCATTAGTCGCTCACCTTACCATCATCATTGAAAGAACCGAGTAAAAAACTCAGTTGTTAGTAAGGCTCCTGTCCGGTTAATATCCCGTAATCAAGCTTGTTGGTAGTGAGTACGACTATCATCTATTGATAAGCTGTTCAGCATTTAAATAGAATGTCAACAAACAATTCGCCGTCTTGTGGGGAGTAGGGGTTGGGCCAGAAAGCCCGCCCTGAATATGCAATTTAAATGCGTGACACCTTAGATGAGAAAAAACTTGTCTTTACTACTAAAAACTTAATTGTGGTTATCTAACCGGACTTGAACAAATTTCAAGCACAAACTGGCTTTATAAATATAGCAAGCCTTGCAGGAGTCGTAAAATTTTTACGACTCCTGCAAGGCTTGCTATATGCTTGCACAGCAAGCATTATAAATAACTCATTTAGCGGGTATTCTTTGTTGAAGTCCGGCTAATCCTATTCCTTTGGAGACTTGGGCAATCACTCTGGGGGTAGAGCCTGGTTAATATATTGGCGAGTTAGATTCGATACAAATGAAGGAAAAACCAAAAGTTCTCTAAACTCCCGAAGCAGAAAGCTGTTAAGCATTTAAACTGGGTATGAGCAAAACGCCAAATGCTTACACATGAATCTTGCCTGAATCTTGACAGTGAGTTGAAATAAGTGATTCAAATGCTCAACAGCTTAGCTCAAGTTTTCCAACCAGAGCATCTCCTACAGACAAATATTTTTTGAATAGTTGTGGCGAAGATAATTATGAAACCTAACGAAGAAAATAGCTCTAGCCGTGAAATTCATCAAGAAGTTCACACCGATGCAACTAACGGTCACGTCAGTACAACGCGAACCACTACAAGTGTTCCGAGTACAACTGCGAAGGCTTCTAAAGAAGCAGCTCATCACCAAGGTTATGTACAGGGTGAAATTGCCGAAAACCACCGCCAAGTAGGAGTCCAAGAAGTCCGCGATAACGAGAATGCTGGTCGCGGGTTACTGTTAGGGATTCTTCTTACTTCTTTGGTAGGCTTAGTTCTGGGCAGTGTATATTACTTCAATCGGGGTGAGGAGGCTCCTACTCCTACTGCTGCTCCTGTGATTGTTGTACCGAAAGCGAATCAGCCTTCAGCAACACCAGCTCCGACTCGGACTATAGAGAGAGAAAAAACGATAATTCAAAAGATTGTTCCGGTTCCGGTTCAACCATCTCCCGTTCAAAAGGGTACCCCGAGTCCTCAACCAAGTCCAGCTCAAAAGGCAACTCCGGCTCCTCAAGCAAGTCCGGCTCCCAATATCAATATTACAATTCCAAATTCACAGCAGCAAGATGCACCCGCTCAGCAAGCAGCGCCGTCTCCATCTTCGCCGTCAAATAATACCAATACTACGGTTCCGAATCCGCAGGATGAGCCAGTTTCCACTCCGCCAACTGCAGCACCTGAGAGTTCAGCTACTCCTTCTCCAACTCAAGATGAGGGCGCTCCTGGAGCAGGTACCAGCGGCGAAACTAATACCGAAAGCCGGAGCGAGTCTAATCCTACGGATACGGCTGTACCTGAAAGCAACTCCGGCGCAGAGGGTGCGACTGGTTCACCGCAATAGAAGTTTGATGTCGAATTAGTTTGCCAGGGGTTCAAACGCCAGACTCATCGCTAAAGTCCTTTAAAGCTGATATCTGGCACCATTCTCAAGAACAGGCAAGATGCCTGTTCCACAAAATATAAATTTTATTGTGGAACAGGCATCTTGCGTCTCAAGAACAGGCAAGATGCCTGTTCCACAAAGAGTAGATTTTCTTGTGGGGTGGGCTTCTAGCCCGCCCAAAAAAGGATTATTGAGAATGGTGCAACATATTAGTTAAAGAGGACTTTTTTTTAGGGTTTAAAGTGAAATCTTGCACCATTATCAATAAGCCTGCTATAGGCGGAATCTCCTGCCCAAACCCTACTCCCCACAAGAAAACTCATTCTTTGTGAAACAGGCGCGAAAGCCTGTTAAGCGAGAATGGTGCAACATCTCAGACTAACCGGACATTGTGGCTGAACTCAAGAAACCTGGTTTCTGCGGTGGAAAACGTTTTAAGAGTGTGCCAACCTATCCTAAGAAACAGTTTGGTGAACTAATTTAACTTTCCCTAAAGCCGTCTTCCTGCTGTCAAAGAGTTTCATCACGCCGGAGGTGATGGTCTCGATGACATCGGGAGCGCAGTAAGAGAGAAACTCTTCCGAAGAAGTAGGATCTGCAAAAAACTCTTGAGCTTTCTTCAAAAAGTTTTCTGTTTCAGCAAAGCCGATAGATTTGATAATAAACGTAGAAACCGGGGAGTTTTTAATATCATAGCGCGATTCTTGATTGCGTCCTATTTCTAGCAGGTCTAACACTTCTCTTTGCAACTGACTGTCTAAGGGGTAGGCGCTCTGTCTGTTGGGTAAGTAATCCTCCAAAACCGAGGTTTTAAATCCTGGTGTACGCAATTCTCCCATCATAGTTGAAAGCGGAATATCGCGCCCCAAACGGTAGGAAAGAGCTTCTAAAATGGCGATAGTAATTAGCTTGACCCCCAGATAAAGTTTAGCAACTTCGATATTTTTGCGAGTTCTAGCAATCAGGTTAGCGTAGGTTGCATCGTCCGGCTCTTGCATAAACTGCTGGAAAACCAGTTCGGGTTTGAGGAAGTTCAAAAATCCTTCCATTTTTTGCAGAGACCTGCGATATCCGGCAACAGTATAGGAATTAACATTGGTCAATTCGTGGTTGGTTTCTGGCATCAAATTCCAGGTATTGTCTAAAAAATTAGAGGAATTGGGAGAGGCAAAATTCTCTACATCCCGATTGGCTAACCTGACAGCACGCTTGACAATTTCTACGATTTGGGCATCGCTCCATCCCAAGTTAAAATCGCGGTTCGCACTTACCAAACGCTGGTGCAAAAGTTCGATCGCGCTCAAACCGCTGGGCGAAACGGGACGAAAAGGGATAGTAGCTTCGATGCAAGCGGCGATTTCGGCGATCGTACTAGCTGGCAAAAAAGGCTCCAAAGATTTGGCAGCAATAACGGCACTCAAAAATTCGTTTTGGCCGCCAAACGGAGAGAGAGTCTTGCCGGGAATAAACCCAAATACTGAGGCCACTAGGTGATACATGGCATCGTCGGGCAGTTCGGTTTCATTTCTAATAACTAACTGCGATCGCACCTCTTTGACAAAAGGACAAAGGGCGCTGCTAATATTGAAACTAACGCCCTGATCGACTTGCACGTACACGAGGTCGTGAAACAGCGCAGCCAGCACCTCGATCGGATCGACTGACCCCCCGACCTCAAAAATGTGTTCCGACGTGTGAAAGTAGCGCCAAGGCCCTCTCATTGTTTGAATGATTAGCTCAGCTATCTGCTCCAGCTTGGGAATGTCTACTTGACCTCCCAATTGCTCGATCGAGCTTACCAAGCAATCCAAGCACCGTTTTTGTTCTGCGAAAAGCTCCATTTACACACCTCCAGTGCATTCCCTGATTGTCTTGCGCTTGATTGAATGGTATCAAAACGCGCTGCGATCGTGCCATAATTCGTCACTCAAAAATTTCAAATTTTAGGGTGAAACAGGGAGAGGGGGCGAGAGAAAGAGGAAGAGCGAGGAAGAGCGAGGGAGAGCGAGGGAGAGGGAGAGCGGGAAATTAAATATTAAAAATTCTGCCGTTGTGGATCTTCGGGCAACTTGGGCGATCGGTATCATAAATTACAGTAAAAATGACAAAAAGTGGGTAAAAACTTGATGAATTTTTGATGAAATTATGAGGAATTTTTGACAAAAGCTGTGGGTGGGTGGCATTGACACCAGCTTCAAGCTGCAGTGGTCTAAATACTGCGTGTGGCCTCAGAATAAGATTCCTAGACGTGCTGATAAACCTCTTGATATTTGCGCTGATACAATTGAGTTGATTAGCTTTCGGGCAGTTGGTCTAAAGCTTCCTATCGCCACTTTAACTGCTGCCTTGGTTTGCTGTCGCCTCCCCCAATCTAACACAAACAGAACTTACACAAGTGTCACCAGTGATCCGGGCACTATGCAGCACAAAATCCGACAATAAACATGGGAAAATCGGGGCGTTTCAGTGGCTCAATTAAATAATTGGCAACATCAATCCAGCTTAAATACCCGCTTAATCCCTCAGTCCCCCTCGGCTGGGACTTTGTATGTTTAGAAACGATTTAAATCGCCGAATCAACTGTTATATTCCCAACTTTTTTAAGAAGTCGGGGATCGGGGTATTGTGTCTTTTGAGCCGGTGCTGACAAGCGAATTTCAAAGGTGGTACCCGCCACGTGATTTATCCGTGGAATCAATCCCAAATCGAAAATCGAAAATCCTCAAGAAAGAGCATTTATCCGTGGGGTCGCCTCTAAAATCTAAAATCTAAAATCTAAAATCGATTGACTTACTGCATCCGATCGATCGTCCGATACTGCACCGCCTCCGCCACATGATTCGTTTTCAAGCTTTCATCCCCCGACAAATCAGCAATAGTTCTAGCAACCTTCAAAATGCGATCGCTCGCCCTCGCCGAAAGCCCCAACTTCCGAATCGCCATCTCCAACAAATTCCGAGAAGCATCATCCAACTGACACCATGTGTTAATGTGACTGCTTTGCATTTCCGCATTACAGCGCAAACTAGATTCCGACTGAAAACGGCGAGTAGCGAGCTCTCGCGCCCGCTGCACCCTCACCCGCACCGGTTCCGACTCCTCCCCCGTCGGCTGTCGCGTAATTTCTTCGGGTTTCAAACGATTTACGGCCACTTGCAAATCAATCCGATCCATCAAAGGCCCCGAAAGTTTTGCCCAATATTGCTCCCTCTTTTGCGGCGAACAAGTACACTGTTGAATCGAATCGCCGTAATAACCGCAAGCGCAAGGATTCGTACTAGCAACTAATGTAAATTGAGCCGGAAACATCACTGATTGTCTAGTCCGAGAAATCGTCACATAACCATCTTCCAGCGGTTGTCGTAAAAACTCCAAAACATCTCTTTTAAACTCAGTTAATTCATCCAAAAAAAGTATGCCGCGATGTGCTAAAGAAATTTCACCCGGACGCGGAAAACTGCCGCCACCTACCAAAGAAGGGCCAGATGCCGAATGGTGAGGACTGCGAAAAGGTCGATCGCCCACCAAGCTCCCCTTATCCTTCAACAACCCAGCCACCGAATGAATTTGAGTCACATCCAAAGCTTCATCAAAAGTCAGCGGCGGCAAAATACCCGGCAAACGCCTCGCCAACATAGTCTTACCGCTCCCTGGCGGCCCCACAAAAATTAAATTGTGTCCCCCCGCCGCCGCAATTTCCAAAGCCCGCCGCGCGTGAATTTGCCCCTTTACATCCTTTAAATCTAGACCCGAAAACCGGGTTTTGGCTAACTCTTCTCTACCGTTTACTTCTACAGGCGAATAAACTTCAGGATTGTTCAAAAAATCAGTAACTGCAAAAATATTCTCAAAACCATAAACAGATATTCCGTGCACCAAAGCCGCTTCTTGCGCGTTACCAGCCGGTACAACCAACCCCGAAATACCCATTTTTTGAGCAGCAGCGGCGATCGGCAAAACCCCAGCCACAGGCCGTAAACTCCCATCTAAAGAAAGTTCCCCTAAAAACAAATAATCTCCCAAAAGTTGACCGCTGACTTGTTCGGATGCTGCTAAAATGCCAATGGCGATCGGCAAATCAAAACTCGGCCCCTCCTTCCGCAAATCCGCCGGAGTCAAATTAATCACAATACTCCGCATCGGAAAAGCATATCCAGAATTTTTTAGCGTAGCCTTAACCCTTTCTTTAGCTTCTTGCACCGCAGAATCGGGCAACCCCACAACGACGATTTTCGGTAGCCCCCCTGACACATCAGCCTCAACACCCACCTTTACCGCGTCAATTCCAACGATCGATGCACTCCAAACCCTAGCAAGCATTTTTCTTTATCCTTAATTTGCCTGTCCTTGATTCATCATCTATTATGATTAACAATGACTAATGAATATCGGGAGAGGCAAGAAAACTTTTCCTTGCCTCTTCTTTTTCTCCTCTTCCCTCTCTCCTGCTGCCTCTTCCCTCTTCCCACTTCCCCTTCTCCCTTCCCACTTGGGCCTTCCCTCTTCCCACTTCCCACTTGGGCCTTCTTCCCTCTTCCCCCTTCCGCCTTCTTCCTTCTTCCTTCTTCCTTCTTCCTTCGTTCGTTAACACCCATGACAACTCAAGAAACGCTTTTCAGCAAAATCATCCGCAAAGAGATTCCGGCAGACATCGTTTATGAAGACGACTTGGCCCTCGCGTTCCGAGATATCCATCCGCAAGCACCCGTCCACATCCTCGTCATTCCCAAACAGCCTATTGCCAAATTAGCCGATGCCGAGTCGGGAGATCATGCTCTCATGGGGCACTTGCTGCTGACTGTCAAACGGGTAGCAGAACAACTCGGACTTAGCAACGGCTATCGCGTCGTCATTAATAGCGGCAGCGACGGCGGCCAAACTGTAGACCACCTGCACCTTCACATTCTCGGCGGACGGCAGATGAAGTGGCCCCCAGGCTAAAGCCTAATTTTTACGCAGAACTTGCGGACTCATCCTCAGAAACCCGGTTGATTTCTATTGCCCAGCGCTTCAGAAACCGGGTTTCTTTTTTCGTCAATAAACCCCGTGGATTGGAGATTATTGAGAATGCAGCCCGCACTAGAAACCCGCTTTTCACTATTCTCCCGATAAAAATTTCCCCTCGCAGAATCCACCGGCTATATGTGAATAAATATTAAAAATCCTCTCCCCCAGACGTAATTAAGAGATATTTAAACAGAAAGAGAATCGACCTGAAAAAAATAATTTGCTAAAACTGCTGAACCCATCTACAGCTAATAGATTCAGTTCTTCAGGTCGCTATATTTAACCGGTTATGTGGGTAATATTGCTTTGTAAAAAACTATAAATATTTACCAAGAATCCAATTTTTGTAAATGTTTGTAAAATCTTTAAATTGTCAGCAGTAATCCCTTGGCAAACTAGAGTGAATGGTGTTACTAATATAAGCGTGGGGCATCCCCACAACGAACCTTGAAAATTCAATTAAGCCATCATAAACCAAGTCAGTAACTCAGGGCTAAAGCCACTGAGCTTGTAAGAGAAATCAAGCAAGCTGTATTGACCAGCCTAAGTCTTCACTGACTACGTTATTGGGGTCATAACACCGGAAAATGCGACGCTAGTTTTCCGCTCTGTTGTTTACAGTTAAACAGTCTTAAAGTCACTCTCGACAGTGCTGTAAGCGTGACAAGCCCCGATAACCTTGGCGAAGCGAACATTACCCCGAAAAGGAGATTGAGGCAACCATACCTCACCGGAGAGGCAACCATACCTCTCCAACCCCGCAAGGGATTCAAGGCGGTTGAAACCGCCGAGTCGTTTCCCACTTACCGAATGTTTCTTATGACAACAACCGTACAGCGTCGCGAAAACGCCAACGTTTGGGAGCAGTTTTGCAACTGGGTAACTAGCACGGATAACCGCATTTATGTAGGTTGGTTCGGGACGCTCATGATCCCAACTCTACTCAGCGCTACCATCTGCTACATAATCGCCTTCATCGCTGCTCCTCCAGTGGACATCGACGGCATCCGCGAACCAGTTGCTGGTTCCTTGATGTACGGCAACAACATCATTACTGGTGCTGTTGTTCCTTCATCGAATGCGATCGGGCTTCACTTCTATCCCATCTGGGAAGCAGCTTCCCTCGATGAGTGGTTGTACAACGGCGGCCCCTACCAATTGGTAGTATTTCACTTCCTGATTGGCATTTTCTGCTACATGGGTCGTGAATGGGAATTGTCCTACCGCTTAGGTATGCGTCCTTGGATCTGCGTCGCTTACTCTGCACCAGTTGCAGCAGCCACCGCAGTATTCTTGATCTACCCGATCGGACAAGGCAGCTTTTCTGACGGTATGCCCTTGGGTATCTCCGGCACATTCAACTTTATGATCGTGTTCCAAGCCGAGCACAACATCCTGATGCACCCCTTCCATATGTTGGGAGTTGCTGGTGTCTTCGGCGGTGCTCTGTTCTCCGCCATGCACGGTTCCTTGGTAACATCTTCTTTGGTTCGCGAAACAACCGAAACTGAATCTTTGAACTACGGTTACAAATTCGGTCAAGAAGAAGAAACCTACAACATCGTTGCAGCCCACGGCTACTTCGGTCGTTTGATTTTCCAATACGCGAGCTTTAACAACAGCCGTTCTTTGCACTTCTTGTTAGGTGCATGGCCAGTTGTCGGTATCTGGTTTACCTCTTTGGGTATTTCCACGATGGCGTTTAACTTGAACGGTTTCAACTTCAACCAATCGGTTATCGACTCGCAAGGTCGCGTCATCAACACTTGGGCTGATGTCATCAACCGCGCTAACTTGGGTATGGAAGTGATGCACGAGCGCAACGCTCACAACTTCCCTCTCGACTTGGCCGCCGGTGAGACAACTCCTGTAGCAATGGTTGCTCCTTCCATCAACGGCTAAATTTAGCTTTTGATTTAACAAAAAGCGCTCCTAGAAATAGGGGCGCTTTTTGTTTGGGCAAGTAGAATTGGATAGATTTCCTTCTGTTAAATCCGTTAAATATCACATCTTGCACCATTCTCAGGAACAGGCAAGATGCCTGTTCCACAAAGAGTGAATTTTCTTGTGGAACAGGCATCTTGCCTGTTCATAAAAAGCTTATTGAGAATGGTGCAACTTCTCAGTTAAATCCGTTAAATCTGTTAAATCTCGTACACTGCGCGTTGCCGAGCTTCCTTCTTCCCGATCGATCTGATATATTGATTAAGAATTATTATTTTTGGCAATCATCAAAGTGGCGATATTTAACAGGCACAAATTTGAAAAACTCGTGGTTCATAAATCCAAAACATTAGCCTGGGCGATCGCACTTTTCAGCGGCATTTTGATGGCATTGACAACCGCACCAGTAAATGCTTGGCTATTGGCTTGGGTAGCCCTAGTTCCCCTCTGGATTTTGGTTGTTAGTTATGAAAAGCCTCTTCAAGAAGTAAAAAAACAAAAATTTTTCATTCTTCCTGCTTCATTCTTCCTTCTTCCTTTACTCTGGGGAATTGGCTATCACGGATTAGCCTTATCTTGGATTATGGGAATTCACCCGATGACTTGGTTGGGAGTTCCTTGGTGGCCGAGTTTGGCGATCGCACTTTTTTGCTGGGCATTCATCACCCTCTGGGGAGCCGCCTTAGTCGCCGTTTGGGCGTGGCTATTTGTAATTCTCAACTCTCTAACTTTACCCGGCAAAAATCCTATTCATATTCTTAACTCCCCCCCTTTACAAGGGGGGGCTGGGGGGGGTAGCTCCGATCTTATTCTTCTTAACTCCCCCCCTTTACAAGGGGGGGCTAGGGGGGGTAGCTCCGATCTTATTCTTCTTAACTCCCCCCCTTTACAAGGGGGGGCTGGGGGGGGTAGCTCTAAATTTTCAGCATTAACTCGCGTTTTAATTGGCACAGCTTTGTGGTGCGCCTTAGAAAGTATTTGGAGTACAGGTTCGCTGTGGTGGACATCTCTCTCTTATACCCAAAGCCCGCACAATTTAGCAATATTGCACCTCGGTCAACTCTCCGGGCCCAGCGCAGTAACAGCCGCTCTTGTAGCAGTAAATGGCTTAATCGCCGAAGCTTTTCTTGAAGGAAGAAGGAAGAAGGAAGAAGGAAGTTCGGCAACGGATTGTGTAACGGATGTAACGGATGTAACGGATGGATGGAAGCAGGAGAGAGCCCGAGGTAAGAAGGGAGAAGTCCGAGGGAAGAAGTCGGTTGCTTATATTTTGCCTGCGGGTTTATTTTTAGTTTTGCATATTGCAGGCTGGAGTTTGTACAATCGGCCTTTAATTCAAGAGGCGGGAACATCATTAAAAATTGGCATTATTCAAGGCAATATTCCTAACGAGATTAAGTTTGACTCAGCGGGTTGGGGGCGCGCTTTGGAAGGTTACACCACTGGATACAAACAGTTAGCCGACAGAAAAGTCGATGCTGTGTTAATTCCAGAGACGGCTTTGCCTTTTATCTGGACAAACGAGTATCAACGTTCTACTCTTTCCTTTTACCAAGCTATTCTCGAACGCGGCGTTGTGGCTTGGGTTGGAGGATTCGGACAGCAAGACAATAGTATCACTAACAGCTTATTGGCGATCGATCGCACTGGAGAAATTGTCGGTCGCTACGATAAACTAAAGCTAGTGCCTTTAGGCGAATATATCCCTTTTTACGAAATCTTAGGCGGGATTATTAATCGGCTTTCGCCCTTAGATGCTCATTTAGTACCCGGCAATTCTCAACAATTGTTTGATACGCCGTTTGGCCGCGCCATTGTCGGAATTTGTTACGATTCGGCGTTTGCGGAAATTTTCCGATATCAGGCGGCGAAGGGAGGCGAATTTATGCTCACAGCTTCCAACAATGCCCACTACAAACCGCCAATGTTGGATCAACATCATGCTCTAGATGTGATGCGGGCAATTGAGACGGATAGATGGGCAGTTATCGCAACTAATACGGGTTACTCTGCTTTTGTAAATCCTCGCGGCGAGACGGTTTGGAAGTCTGGGATTAATACCTATGAAGTCCGAGATGCTACTATCTATCGGCGGCAAACTCGGACTTTTTACGTGCGGTGGGGAGATTGGCTGACGCCTGTATTGTTAGTATTGGCTGGGTTAATGCGGTTGATTGTTAAAAAAAATTAATCCGAAGCTTTTAGATTTTAGATTTTATATACCAATCTAAAATCTAAAATCTAAAATCTAAAATCGAATGACTCTACTTATCTTTCACGTGTTCATGAACGCTAGGAGATAAAGAAATTAAATCGTCGATATTGCGCTGCATGGCAGCACAAATATTGTCCAAAGGCAAATCATTGTCATCGTGCCCGAAGGGATTTTCTATTTCAATGCCGATTTCTTCGATGCCGAACAAAGTAAAACTAATTAAAGCCACAACTAAGCCGGTTCCCCAACCCAAATCTTTCACCATTTGAAAGGGCAGGGCTAAACAGTAAAGCAACAATAGTTGTTTCAGGTGAATCGCGTAAGCCAAAGGGATAGGCGTCTTCAAAATCCGCTCGCAGCCACCTAATACATCAATCATAGAGTTGAGCAACTCATTCATACCAGTTAACTGATAGACATCAACGCAATTGCCCTCATACTGCTCGTGCAAGTAATCCTCAATCCAAAAGGCAATTTCTAGAGGGGGATTGTTCATCGACTTGAGCTTTTGGTAGTGCGCTGGGGACATTAACGGCTCCAACTCTGGATTGACTGATTCTTGCCGCAAGTGCAGTTTAAGGGCCACTGCAAAGGCGGGTAACAGGCGCAGGACTGACTTTTTGAGTTCGATATCCTGCGGGTCTTTTTCCTCAATTGCTACCCAGATTTGGCGCGCCAAATTGCGGACGTTGTTGACTAAAGTTCCCCACATTTTTCGACCGTCCCAAAATCTTTCGTAGGCTGTATTTGTCCGAAAAACTAACAGTAGACCGAGGACAATACTGGGTACAATACTCGACAAAATTGGTAAGGAAACCGGCCACTTTAAAAAGTGCAGCAGGGAAATAAGAACTCCAAAGCCGCCGCACAGCAAAACGCGGGGCAAAATTGAGGGAATGACAGACCCCCGAACCTGTAATGCAATTTTAAACCAAGGTGGTCGATCGCCACTCATGCAAGTCTCCTCATTAAATTAGTAGTCTGCGCCCTAGGGCCTGCCGCACAAATGCCTGCTACACTTAGTTCTGCAGCTCCCCTCAGTCTATTTGAGATTCGAGATTTTAGATTGACTCCACAGATAAACCTGGGGCGTTTAAACTTTGGTCTAAAATTTTTTGGTCTCCACGACTGCTGTCGGGGGCTTGTATCCCTATTTGGGTGCGGTGAGAGCTTCCGAAAAAAGCTTTCCTACAAACAACCTTTGGATTTTACCCAAAAAACTCATATTTAGGATCAATCTAAAATCTAAAACCTAAAACCTAAAATCTAAAATTGATTGACTGAGGCACTTAATTCGGTAAGATTAATCATGTATCTTTAAACCTCAGATTCCGTGCAAGAGCTACCGACATCTGTGCCCCCGCATTTTCACCGATTGCCAAACCAACGGTGGCAAATTTATTCGCCTCAACCACAGCAAGCCGAACAGTTTGCCACTGAAATCGGTTTGTCGCCCTTGCTGGCACAGGTACTGATTAACCGGGGCATCGATTCGCTTAAAGAAGTCCAAGGGTTTATCGAACCGGAATCTCTGGTTTTGCCCGCGCCAATGGATGAGTTTCCCGATTTGGCTGCGAGTGTCAAATTGTTGCGGGAGGCGATTTCGGGAGGGCAAAAAATTGCGATTTGCGGCGACTACGATGCTGACGGGATGACGAGCACCGCTTTGTTGCTGCGAGCTCTGAGGGCTCTGGGGGCAAATGTGGATTATGCTATTCCGAGCCGGATGCGAGAAGGTTATGGGATTAACGATCGCATTGTAGAAGAATTTCACTCCGAAGGTGTCGCTCTCATTCTCACGGTTGACAACGGAATTGCAGCCTACGGCCCGGTTGTCAGAGCGCGAGAACTCGGCGTCAAAGTTATTATTACAGACCACCACGACTTGCCGCCAAAACTGCCACCGGCTGATGCTATTCTCAACCCGAAATTAATTGCAGAATCTTCCCCTTATCGCGGTTTGGCAGGCGTAGGCGTTGCTTATGTTTTGGCTATTACTTTGGCGATTGATATGCAGAAAGTTGGGGGGTTGGTAAATCCGCTGCTGGAGTTATTTACTTTAGGAACTATTGCGGATTTAGCGCCTTTGACTGGAGTTAATCGGCGCTGGGTGAAGCGGGGTTTGCGGCTGTTGCCTCACTCGCAATTGGCTGGTATTCAGGCTTTGATTCAGGTAGCGGGAGTGCAGCCGGGAAGTGGGGAAAGTCCCTCAATTCTCAACTCAAAACTCACGGGCGGGCACGGGGGCACCGCCCCTACTCAAAATTCCTTAAAGCCTGAAGATATTGGTTTTCGGCTTGGGCCCCGGATTAATGCTGTGGGGCGGCTGGCTGACCCTCAAATTGTGATAGAGTTGCTGACTACGGACGATCGCGAATTAGCTCTTAAAAACGCGATGCAGTGCGAACAAATTAATCAGCGTAGGCAGGAGTTGTGCCAGGAAATTGAGCAGGAAGCAATTGCTTGGTGCGAGGAAAAGGCGATCGACTTGCAGCAAGAACGAGTTTTAGTTGTGGTGCAACCGGGTTGGCACCACGGGGTGATCGGGATTGTAGCTTCTCGGTTGGTGGAACGCTACGGCGTACCTGTGTTTATTGGTACTTTTGAGGATGAGGGCGGGCACGGGGGCACCGCCCCTACAACCTCATCCTCCTCCGTTCCCCCGTGCCCGCCCGCTAAAATTGTCCGGGGTTCGGCGAGGGGAATTCCTGAGTTTAATGTATTTGATGGGCTGAATTTTTGCGCGGATTTATTAACTAAATTTGGCGGACACAAAGCGGCTGGCGGTTTTTCTATGCCTGCTGAGAATCTCGAACAATTCCGCAGCCAATTGTCGATTTTTGCCAATCAATGTTTGCAGCCGGAACACTTAAAACCGCTGGTTTCAGTTGACGTGCGAGCGGATTTGGCTGAGATTAATCTTGACCTTTACCGACAAATTGATGCTCTAGAACCTTGCGGGATTGAAAATAAGGCTCCTGTATTTTGGACGCCTAATGTTTGCATAACTGAACAGAAAATTGTGGGTAAAGGAGGTCACGTTAAACTAACTGCAACTCAAGATGGAAATGTATCGGCTAGTGTGAAGGCGATTGCTTGGCGTTGGGGCGAATATTTTCCTTTGCCTCGGCGGGTTGATATTGCTTACCGATTGCGGGAAAATAGTTTTAATGGCAAGACATCGGTGGAGTTAGAATTGTTGGGTGTCCGGCTGCCCGCAAGTGTTGCTAGTTCCAGGCCGCCGATGTTCGGAAAAGTTGAGTTTTATTATTGCGATCGCACTTATTCTTGCAGTCTGTCTCCAGCCGGATCGATCGAGGAATTGAGAATTCGCAACTCTCAAGGGCAAGTTTTGGCTGTTGCACCCGGACAAAACATCGGTTTGTTAGGCAACTCCCGCAAGGATGCTAGAGAAGTCGATGTATCTCTACCTTTTTTTGAGAATTTGATTCAAACTGCTAAACACGCCCTCGGTATTTGATAACTCGGTATTTGATAACTCGGTATTTGATAACTCGGTATTTGATAACTCGGTATTTGATAACAAAGCTCGTGCAGCAGGGAAAATTGGCGATCAAGCGTTGTGAATTTTGAATAATTTAAAACTCAAAACTCCCAACTCTCGATCGCCGCCTAGCGTGCTATAATTACAGGTCGCCGCCTTTAGCAGCCAAGAGAAAAATCACGATCGGGCCAGAAAGCACGACTGCTGCGAGTAAAGCTACCTGAACAATGAGTTGGTAGTCTACACCACCCATACCACTGAAAAGATCGGTTATAAAGTCCATTTGTCCTCCTGACTGTAGTGATTAAGTCTAGATTGTTGCATTAGAAAATCCGCTTCTGATTTTACCGGGCGATCGACCATATTTTTTAAGGAACTTTACAAAATTCAACAAAATGTAAACTACGATCGACCTCTCAGTCACAGGAAACCAGGGACTTGATGCCCCTTCCCGGAAAGTCCCCCAATCTAAAATCTAAAATCTAAAATCGAACCGCCCCTTCGGGATATCCGCCTCCGGCGCTGGCAATTGATATACTTGAAGAGCCCCAATCTCCTAAAGTTTGGCATTTTCCACATAATGCTCCGAATCTAAAATCTAAAATCTAAAATCTAAAATCTAAAATCAAACTATGGCTACTTGGCGTTGCGTAAAGCAGTGCGGTGCTTGTTGTTACCTCGACCCAACAGAGCGCCCAGACTTAGACGAGTATTTATCTGAAGAGGAATTAGCGCTCTATTTGAGCTTAGTCGGAGAGGACGGTTGGTGTATCAATTTTGACAGAGCGACGCGAGAATGCGGAATTTATGCCGATCGACCGCGCTTTTGTCGGGTAGACTCAGAGGTGTTTCAGGATATGTACGGCGTTGAGCCGACTGAATTGAACGATTTCGCGATCGAGTGCTGCTTGGAGCACATTGAAGATCTTTATGGCGATCGATCTTTGGAAATGATCCGCTTTAACTCTGAAGTCGGAATTCTCGCCTTACCTGACAACTAACCGAACTTGATGCTCATTAGGCTTTCTCTTTGCGGATGATTTTTCGCGCTGGGCATCTCAATCTAAAATCTAAAATCTAAAATCTAAAATCGTCTGCCGGTTTCTCACCGGGAGAGTGTCAAAATAAACAAATCAAAGAAATATCGCGCAGTTGAGTTGATCCATGAGCAATCGAGAGGGTTTTACAGGGGGATTTATTGCCGGAGCTGCTGTTGGCGGCTTGGTGGGTGCAGTTTTGGGCGCGGTGCTGTCGCGGCGCGCTGCTGAAGCTTTGCTGAGTGAACCTTCAGACGCAAAGACAAGAAAGATCCGCCAGAGGAAAGCCAGCCAACTCGAAGCCGACAGTATGGAAGTAGCAAGGCTGAGTTTAGAAGATAAAATTGCTCAGCTAAATCAGGCAATAGATGACGTGCGGCTGCAACTCGGCGACGTAAACGGGAACGCGCCGGCGCCGGGTGGCGAGGGTTCGATCGCCAACGACTCCTGAATCCCTTTAAAATTTTAGATTAGTCTGGCAGATCGATGCGCGTTACTGACATCTTGCACCATTCTCGCTTTACAGGCCTTTCGGGCCTGTGAAGCCAAGAGTGAATTTTATTGTGGGCCGTTAGTCTTCTAGCCCGCCCGTAAACAGCCTCATGCTCCCCCTCTCCCCGACCTATGCTAAACTTTAAGTTAAAGTGTCTGTAAACTTTACTCAAACTACAAGCAAAATTTATGAGTTCTTCAATAGGCCTTTTGGCAACCACGCTGTCCACATTTCTGCAAATCTATGTAGCCCTGATGATTATTCGGGTGCTGTTAAGCTGGTTCCCTAACATCAATTGGTACGACCCCCCGTTTTCAATTTTGAGTCAGTTAACAGACCCTTACCTCAATCTATTCCGATCGATTATCCCCCCCTTGGGAGGGATTGATTTTTCGCCGCTGATTGCGTTTTTTGTACTGCAATTCGGCTCGGAATTCTTGATTGGTCTTTTGACCAGCTTGCAAACATCCTTGTAGTTTGAAAAGCTTAAGTTTTTAAGCATCGAGCGTAAATTGTTTTGCCGACCTAGCTGCCGACAACTAAATTTTAGATTTGACATTTTTAGATAAACTCCCCGGTTGAAAAGCTGGGGAGTTTATCGTACATGAGAAATGAGAAATTGCCAGCCACTCAACAATCGAAAATCTAAAATCTCAAACTGCATCGCAATTTCACGGCCAGCCAACCCAAAATCTCTTTCTCAGCAATCTAAAATCTCAAATAGTTTCGTTAGCGGCGAACCACGCCAGTAAAACCTGTAGCTTTAAATTGCTTGAGCTTCAAAGGTGTTCGTTGATTGGCGGCAACCGAAATTCTGAGCTGAAAATCGCTAACTCCGGGAGGAACTTCTTCTATAGAACCCAACCGAGTCCGGTTTTGCATCACCGGATTGTCGTCAGCATCATAAATGCGGCCGAAAATATCGGCATTGACAACTGGTTTGCCGGTGCTATTTTCAGCTTTCCCAGTAATCAAAAAGCAGGTAGCTTCCATAGAACTGCCACTGGTGACTGTTCCTTCTCCCATTTCTGCCGGACATTCGCGATAAGAAAGGTCGGAAAGTTTAATCTGCGTCAGAGCCCAAGCAGGTGGAGTGAAGACCAAACTAAAAATTCCGATTAGGCAAGTAGCAAAAAAAAGGCTGATAGCTCGAAATTTCATAAATTGCGGGGCAAGTATATTTTAATTCTCAGCTTAGCGCGAATTGGGCCTCAAATTCCGGCTTATAGGAATTCTGAAAACTACAGCTACTTTTTGAAGAAATGGCATTAATCTAGACCTAAATGCTGTCGCAAGGCTTGGCGCATCACATCAACTGGGACGGATTCTTGATCCAGCCAAATTTTTAAGGCGGCTGCTCCTTGTTGAACTAGCATTTCGAGTCCGTCAATAGCTCGCGCTCCCCGAAGCTGTGCATCTTTGAGAAACTGGGTAGGATTAGGGGTGTAAATTAAATCATAGACGATCGCACTTGCTGAAATTCGATCGATCTCACCAGCCGCAACCGGCGACTTTTCCCCCTGCGGATACATCCCCACAGGCGTCGTGTTCACCAGCAAATCTGCCTGCGAAATTAAACTTGACAAATTATCCCAAGTATGCACCTGCAAATTATGCACGGGCATCGGAGAATTGACCCAACTCTGCTGAAATTCCGCTAAATTTTGTTCGCTGCGGCCGACAACGTGAATCTCTGCACATCCCAATTGAGCGCATCCAGCCACAACAGCTCTCGCCGCCCCGCCATTCCCCAAAATTACCGCTACTTTCTGACTCCAATCGGAACCCCCCCTAGCCCCCCCTTGGTAAGGGGGGGGACAGGATTCAACAGCCCCCCCTTGGTAAGGGGGGGGACAGGATTCAACAGCCCCCCCTTGGTAAGGGGGGGGACAGGATTCGATAGCCGTATTGCCCGTTTCTAAGGGAGAGGTCGCGTCTTTAGCCCCCCCTTGGTAAGGGGGGGTTGGGGGGGGTTGCAGCGGCGCGAGAAAGCCTTCAACGTCAGTATTTGTGCCACACCAACCTTTGTCAGTCAGGTATACGGTATTGACTGCGCCGATCGATCGGGCGATCGGGGAAACTTCCGACAACAGCGGTAGGATTGCTTGTTTGTGCGGAATCGTGATGCTAAATCCCCGAACGCCGATCGCCGCAAATCCTGCAAGAGCAACCTTTAAATCCTCTGGTTTTACTGGAAACGGCAAATAAACAAAATCGACTCCCAAGTGGGAAATAGCAGCATTGTGCATCGCCGGCGACAGAGAATGTTCGACGGGATGACCAATTACTCCCAACAGTTTAGTAGTGCCTTTAATCATTGTTGTTAGTTGACTGTTGACTGTTGACTGTTGACTGTTAACGGTTGACTGTTGAGAGTTGACTGTCGATCGGGCAATGCTGTTGACTTTTGACTGTTGACTTTTGTTAGTTTTCATAGCACATCCTGCTACAATAACGCCCTTATTCTTTAGTCCGCTAGAAGTGAACTTCGTTTGACCGAAGAGCGATTTCAACCGTCAACTGTCAACTGTCAACCGTCAACTGTCAACTGTCAACGGTCAACTGTCAACTGTTTGTCGAAACTCTTTGGCGTCAGCCAAAATCGGATTGACATCAAACCAGTAATCCTCGCCGTAACGGTATTCAAACACCCAGAGACTCCGCAGCAATATTTGGTATTTAGTTTCCCCGTTCACAGTTTTGGTAGCGGATACTTGGCGCAGCAATTGCCACTCATCAGGTTCGATCGCCAAAGTAAGCTGGTGGCGGCGCTGGACGATCACATTTTCCAAAGTTTCCCGCGACAGAGGAGGGTCTTGTTTCTGCAGACAGCCATACAGTAGTTGCAGCAAATTGCGGACATGACCCCCGCTGACTCGACACAGGCGATCGAGAGTTTCCGCAGAGTCGAAAACTTTGCCTACCAAAGCATAGCGCTGCGAAGGGTGCACTGTGGGAAACGCACGCGCCAGAACCATCTGCCGCAGCAATTCCACACCCTCAGAGCACTCAGAACCATCGCTCAACTGTACCGGCACCATCGGCAAAACCTTCGGATCTACCCCAAATCGATTGGTCAACTGGCCCAAATCGTTAGAGAAAATCAGCACCAAAGGAATTGTATACACGACGTGGCAATTTAGTCTGGCCAACTGTTCGCCGCGATCGACAAACAGGTATTCCGGCTGCAGTCGCCCCGTCGGTTTCGCGCACAGGTGTATGCGATCGAGATTGTCGATAATTACTACAAGTCCTTGTTTTCCTTGGCGTTTGAGTTCTTGATTAGCCGGCTCCAACAACTCCTTATTCAGTGCATCTAAAATTACGTTAGTTCGCGGCTCCAAATATTGCCTCAACTCCGATCGCAGATTCGGAGCATCTTTCGCCTTAGCAGTAATTTTCCCAATTCCCAGCGCCAGAGAAAACTCTCCCTCCGTGCTGGCATTTATTTCCCCCAAACCAGGGACATTAGCTTCAGCGCTCAAGTCTATTTGAGTTTGAAAAACATCCGCAACCCCTTTGAGCAAAGCTTTAAAACCCGTCGGTTGCAGCTTGATTTTCATTTTCTCAATGCTTTCGCTCACCTGACGAGCAACGCTCAACAAAATGTCAGTGATATCTACATCTGCCATGTCTAAGTCTTTACTCGACTCAAAGTAAACAACATGAAATCCTTGTTGCTGCAATTGAGCTTGCAGCCGCAGCAATTCTGTTGATTTACCAGAGCCGATGTGACCGGTGAATAATTGACAGGTAGGTGCATCCGGGGACAGACGGCTGATGGTGCGCTCCAATTGTTCTACGATTGTGCCGCCCCGCACTGATGAGAAATCGATATAGTATTGTCTGTCTTCTTGATTTGCTACTGCCAGGGTGTAGCTGGGATTGCAGGCGCTATAAAATTTCTGTAAATTTAGTTCCATACCCTGTTCCATCTTTCACAACATTATGCCCTAATATCTTATTCGTTTCGCTACTTTACTAATCAGAACAAGTGGCCCGTTTATTCGGCTGTTTTATTTTGCGGTCAATATCTTGATGTAGCCCATACAATTTTAGATTTTAGATTTTAGATTTTAGATGGGTAATGACTAATCACTATCGGGGTTGGGGTCTTCCCTCCCTGGCTATTCTTTTTTTAAACTTTTATCATCATACGCACTCACCAATTATACCTAATTTTTGCCTACAGGGAATGAAGGGAAATCACTAATACCCGATAACTAGGCAATCGCTGTGTCTGTGCCGATCGCAATTTTGTATATTGAAATCAACGACGAAGATTGGGCGGTAATGTTCTCGCGTCAAAGTGGCTATTTTAGTACGGTTAACCGAATATATAAAGGGCGGTAACTTGCACCATATCCGAGTTCATAAACCAAGATATTGTGTTTTCTCTGCTGAATTGTCCGATAAATTATCCATATTCCGCCTCCGATACAAAAAATCCTTGTTGTCAGTTTGAATAAAAAAGACACGCTAGTATAGAAACCTCCTTGGCGGTTGCTATATCCCCATTAACCGATTAATCATGGCTGTAATTACTAATCCTAAGATTAGCGAAATCAATCAGTTAATCCGCATTTAAATTGCATAGTAAAATAAATTTTTCCTCTTGTGGGGAGTAGGGGTTGGGCAGGAAATCCCGCCCTCAATATACAAATTAAATGCACAACAGCTTAGGAATGAGAATTAAATAACTTCCACAAGTTTGTGGGATGGGCGGGACGCCCATCCCACAATAACAATTAAAATTGTAAGTTATTTAATTCGCGATCCTTAGATCAACAAACCCATATTCTTTTCGTCCTATACTTTGTAGTTTGGTATTCTTGAGTGGCAGTTAGTTTAATTATTTAAATCCTAAATATACTCAGTACGGTCAGAGACCATACTGAATTGCCAACCATTTCTCACGCTTGCCTGCCCGTTATCAAATTTCTCAGTCTCATCAAACTGTGGTTCAATTTAGTCCACAAAGCGTGGACTTCAGCTATG
This sequence comes from Microcoleus sp. B7-D4, assembly GCF_036705125.1. NCBI lineage: Bacteria > Bacillati > Cyanobacteriota > Cyanophyceae > Oscillatoriales > Microcoleaceae > Microcoleus > Microcoleus sp. B7-D4. Next base: position 93 of record NZ_JAUBTT010000024.1, on the reverse strand, counting down.
AGACAGGGATTTCAATCCCACATTCCGCACCCCCAACTGGCACATACACGGAGTGAGGGGGTAAAAGTGAATCATCCGAGACAATAGTGAGTA
>NZ_JAUBTT010000263.1:0-1262 GCF_036705125.1 Microcoleus sp. B7-D4 | reverse complement strand
TACAACAAACTACATTGAAATTTAGTCGGATTTAACTGTAGCATATTTTGGGTTCCAGTTAAGATGCGTTTACCCTGCTTGACTTTGGATCATTAGGGTAACTATTGGGTGGAATTCTAGGCAATGTATATCTGTAATTACAGCTCGAATTTGCGGACGGCTTCATTGTAGAGATGAATAGCTAAATCGCAAATAATTTGTTCATTTTGAAAATCACTTCCTAACTTCTGTTTCGCCGTTTGAACACACATTTTCATCAACTCTGATGAACTTTCGATGTGAAGTGCGATCGCCCTTTGCTTTTCTTCAAACCCAACCTCGATTTCCGCCAGCCTTTTGACCGATTGACAATTCGCGGATTGCTCTAAATTTGCCGCCATTTTTTCCTGCTTTCTCCTTTGGACTTCCTCGGAAAAACCCGCAGCAATGAGCCCCGCAGGTAACGCAAAAATTCCGATTCCCAAAAATGCTAATATTGCTCCTAACAATTTTCCTAAAGGAGTGATTGGATAAATATCGCCGTAACCGACAGTAGTTAAGGTCACAACTCCCCACCACATTGCATCGGGGATGCTCGCAAAAGTTTCGGGATGCGCGTCGTATTCAACAAAATACATGACGCTAGAGGCAAATATTAACAGAATAAAAACTGCAAATGCGGTGGCAATTAACTCCTCTTTTTTATCGTACAATACTGCTCCCAGAGTTCTGATTGACTCAGAATAACGGCTCATTTTTAGCAACCGCAACAAGCGCAGAACACGAATTAAATTAACGAAGTTGAAAGTAGGAAATAACAGCAAGAAGTAAAAAGGTAAGATGGAAAGTAAATCTATCAAACTTAGCGGTGTAAGAGCATATCTCAATCTTCCCCAAAGCGGGTGGCTGTATCTGCGATCGACTGTAGACACCCATAGCCTCAAAATATATTCTATTGTAAATACTAAGGAGGAAACAATTTCGATGTTTGCCAAAAACGATGTGTGTTCGGGCGACAATGTGGGCGAAGTAGAAGCAATAAAAGCTGCGACGTTGATCAGAATTAAACAAGTTATGATAAAATCATCTGCTAAACTGTATAAATTGCTTGAGTCTGAGGTTTCTAAAATTTCATAAATTATAGTTTTGATTTTTTTACGCATCTGAGTTTGTCCTAAAAATTTAGCAATTAACGATCGCGCTTGACTAAGCTGTTGCACATTTAAACTGTGATACAATCATTACCCTTATTTTTGATTTTGCGACCCCATTTAATTATTAAT
>NZ_JAUBTT010000180.1:0-7681 GCF_036705125.1 Microcoleus sp. B7-D4 | reverse complement strand
GTATTGTACAATACGCGAGCGGGGACGCTCGCACTACAATAAAAAAAATGCTTTTTACAAAACTGAGATGCTCCCATGACTACTGACTACTGACTAACTACCCATTCAATTACTTGTTTACCCAAACTAACGCCGTCAAACAAGTCAATTTCTCTGATCCCTGTAGGGCTGGTGACATTAACTTCTGTGAGATAACCGCCAATGATATCAATGCCGACAAAGTACAGTCCGTCCCGTTGCAGCACGGGTTCTAACTGAGTGCAAATTTGCCGTTCGCGATCGGTAATTTCGGTTTTTGCGACTCGGCCGCCGACGGCCATGTTGCCTCGAAATTCATTGCCGGTGGGAATACGGTTGATAGCACCGATCGGCTTGCCGTTCAACAGCACTATCCGCTTGTCTCCCTCTTTGGCTTCCGGCAGATAAGTCTGAACCATCACGGGAATTTGCCCTTGTTGAGTGCTAATTTCGACCAGGGAGTTGAGATTGCGATCGTCCGCTTCCAAAAATAAAATCCCCTCGCCAGCTTTGCCGCCCAAGGGTTTAAGAACTGCCGCTCCTTTTTTCTCAACAAATTGTCGAATTACCTGCTTGTTTTGAGAAACAATTGTTTCGGGGATCGCTCCCTCAAATTGCAAAGCATACATCTTTTCATTCGCCGCCCGCAATCCTTTGGGACTGTTAACTACCAAAGTTTTAGCCGGATCGATGCCATCTAGAAGGTAAGTAGCGTAGAGGTAAGGAATGTTGACTGGGGGGTCTGTCCGCATAAATACTGCGTCCATTGCTTCCAGAGGCTGCAAAGTAGGATGTTCTACCTGGTACCAAGCCTCAGCCGCCTCCCAGCGTCCCTCTACCACTTTTACTGGGGTGAGGGCTACCCGACTGAGCATTGCCCAGGTTTTGCCACCGATGACGCTTAGTTCGTTGGCTTGAGTCGCCCACACTTCGTGACCCAACTCTTGAGCTCCCTCCATCAGCGCTACGCTGGTATCGTGTCCTGGAATTAGTCGCGCGAGGGGATCGATGATGAATGCAAATTTCATTGTCACTTAAAATTAAGAATTGGTCGCAGGAAAATTTGGGCTAACGGAAAATTCGACAGTGAACGCCTCATTTTGCTGCTAGCAGGGGGTCTAGCTGGCCTAGAGCATCTAGTTTGTGCATTTCGTCGCAGCCACCTATGTGTTGGTCGTTAATGAATATTTGTGGCAGGGTGCGGCCTCCGTTGGCTCGATCGCTCATTTGAGCTCGTGCCGCTTCATCTCCGTCGATCGCGTACTCTGTAAAATCAACCCCTTTTCGTTTCAGCAGTGCTTTGGCACGAATGCAAAACGGGCAGGTTCTCCAAGTGTAAATTTCTACTTTAGGGGTCATGGGACGCTCAAGCAATAACAATATTTTTTAATTGTAATCTTAACCATAGTGCGGAATGTTTTTAGTTCCTAGGCTGAAACCCTCGATTTTTCGTTGGTAGCAAACTTGCCTAGGACCCTTGAAACCCTTATTCTACGGTAGGCTATCAAAAACTCTGCGAAGGATTAATCTTAACCAATCTTATTTTAATTTTTATATTTTAATTTTTATTATATATAGCAACCTTATCTGTTGCACCGGAGGTTATTCATTGCTGAAATCCTTGCCGGGAAGTGCATTTGCCTTCTTCCTTATTTTTACCCTGACTGAAGTCGCTATAGCTTTCTTCCTTCAACATCCGGCTCTATTTGCAGCGCACAAGCTAGGTGTCAAGTTATTTTTTATATAAATTTAAGTAAACAAATACTCACGCTAAAAAAAACGGAGACTTTTTGAAGGCAAACAGGTTGGCCATCAGCCTGCCTAGCGCTGCGGACCAACCTGCTTGTTTCGCTTTCTGCACGAACAGATCATTCCTGCACCTGTCAGTAGGACTGCGATCGCAGTACCCGGTTCAGGAATAGCAGTTGATGATGCGTTTCTCAAAGGTGTGCTGTATATTTGGGACAAACTCGGCTGGGTCGCCTGCGGGGTGGGTGCCGTTGGTGTTGATGTCTGCCCGGAGGGTGTTGATGCCCGGCTGGGGGGTGTTGATGCCCGGCTGGGGAGACAGGCACTAGAATAATTTCCAGGCCCACACACATTTGCTTGTGCTGAAGCCGGAGGGGCAGCAGCTAGATAGTAAAACGCTGTTGCCATTGTGGCAGAGAGTCCAATTGCTAGTTTTGCCAGTGGCGTACACATAACTATTTAGTTAAACAGTGGTAAAATCGAAAAATAGAAATAGTCCTAGAGATGAGCGCTGTACGACGGGCAAGGATTTTAGAGTTCTTACAATAAATGGATGTATTCTCTGGCCGACGTCTGTAAAAGATAGTATAGCGCTTGAGGTGAGTGCCAAAACACTTTAATAATAATATTATTCTCTTTTACTTTGACATCGCGTACCCTGGTTTGCACAGGTAGGTGGCACAGAGTGAAGCAACCTCTTTTGGCAACATCTGAACCAACAGCCCTTACAGCCATTAACAAAGAGTCTTTTTACCTTGACCGCGGCCCCCGGAAAATATTTATTTAACCGATCGCAAAATAGAGCTGCTGTATTGTACTTTGCCATGCACAATCTGACTACTCTTTTATCATCTCATAGTCCGACTAGATCTGTCCTCAGTATATGTACGTATATTCCCCCATGTCAACTATTCAAAAGGAGTATTTAAGTATTTACCGAGGGTAGAGGGCGTATTGAATGAGCTGAGCTAATCGGTCGCGGAGAGTTTCCATCCCCAAACCTTTGGCCGCCGAAATAAATACTGCTTGAGGAAATTCTTCTCGCGCGAGGGCGAGAGTCTCTCCATCCACGGCATCAATTTTGTTAAAAACTACAAGGGCTGGCCCGGGAGTTACGGGCATATCTGTCAAAATATTCATCACCGATCGAATTTGGCTCTGCCACGCGGGATGGGAGAGATCGACGAGGTGCAGCAAAGCATCGGCGTCAGTGACTTCTTCGAGGGTAGCCCGGAAAGCGTCGATCAAGGCGGGAGGCAGTTCGCGAATAAAGCCCACTGTATCTGTGAGGACGATCGACAGGGGTTCCCCGGTGACGCCGGGAATGGTTAACCGTCGAGTTGTGGGGTCGAGGGTGGCAAATAACTGGTCGGCGGCATAGACTTCGGAATTTGTGAGCAGGTTGAGCAGAGTAGATTTACCGGCGTTGGTGTAGCCAACGATCGCCACTGAGGGTACCTCGTGATGATGCCGATTCTGTCGCAGCCGAAAGCGGTGCGCCAGCAGTTGATTTACTTCTTGCTGCAATCGAGAAATGCGTTTGGCGATCGTCCGCCGTTCGGTTTCTAGTTTGGTTTCCCCAGGGCCTCTGGTACCGATGCCGCCACCCTGTCTCGACATTGCCTGACCGCGACCTCTGAGCCGGGGCAGGGCATACTCTAGCTGAGCGAGTTCGACTTGCAATTTACCCTCGCTCGATCGAGCTCTTTGGGCAAAGATGTCGAGAATTACCTCTGTTCGATCGACAACGCGGATACCTATCTGAGTTTCCAAGTTCCGTATTTGTGCGGGGGACAGGTCGCGATCGAATACAACGAGGTTAGCGCTAACCGTCTGAGCTGTGAGGGAAATTTCCTGAACTTTGCCTTCGCCGACGACTGTCTGCGGATTGGGGCGCGATCGTTTTTGGCGCACTGTTTGCAGAACCTGACCCCCGGCGCTTTCAACCAGCCGCGTGATTTCTGCCAGCCCGTCCTCAAACTCCAACTGAGTCATGTGCTGAGTCATGACACCTACCAACAGCACTTTGTCTTGGTCTGCATCGACCTCCCCCGCGACAAACTCTGCTTCAAACTCTGCTTCGAGCCCTTCCACCAAATCCAGAAAGTCTTGGTCGGCGAGTTCGTCCAAATTCAGGGGTTCTGATATTTTCCAGGGAAAGTGTGGACTTTTGATTAGGGACTTTTGAATTGAAGGCTCTTCTATTTCATCAGTTGCATCTGGTTCTAACTGAGCGCTCAAAACAGAGAACTCAAAATTTGGCTGGTCTCCCTGGGGTATTAAATGAGCGAGATAAGCTTCTTGGATGTAACCAGTCGCACCGCCCCCGCGGCGCTGAAATCCTCCCCCCGTCAGTGTCAGCCAAACCAGGGCATCCAGGCGCTGAATTGCCATTGCTGTGAGGGCTGCTTCGCTTGGGGTTTCTGGCTTTAGGTGGGTGGCGATGCAGCGAATGCCGCTGAGGCGACCTCCCCCGTAGCGGGGCAATTCTAAGGGCGCAATCTGCGTTTGGCGGGGTGTACCCACGCCGACGCGAATTACTTGTCCGCGGCGGTTGATGTAGGTGCAGATTGGTTTGTCTATTTCCGTGCTGATGGCGGCGACGCGCTGGGCAAATTCTGCAGTGGTGATGCGATCGCCCGGTAGTCGCTGGTGGTAAAGCTTTTCGAGTTGCTTGAGCTGGCTGGACTTTAAACCTTGAAGATTGCCGTAGATGGTTTCGATAACTGTTTCTCCCGATCGATCTGTTTATCTCTTATTTTAGTTAACTCAAGGACGATCGTGTTCGGGTTTTAAGTTCCAATTTAGTAAATTTTCTTGCCTCTATCAGAGCGCGGCTTCAGTATTGTCGAGTCACCAGCGCCGTTGTTTGCCGCTACGGGGCGATCGGGCTTTTCACAGCAGCAATCTCAACTTCTAGTTTTATTTAGTATCTACAGATACAGGCGATCGCTGAAAAATCTCGCGCAACAAAAGTTAACACTTTATTTTTTGTTTCTAAATCCTCCTTTAGACTTGTCTGTATCTTGAGCCTAGAGACAGATAGCAAAGCAGAAATTAGGTCGCTACCATGAGAAGCGAACATTGTTAAGGAATGTAAAAACATGGAAACTCGTCCTACTAACCTGCCTCCTACGGCTAATGCTTACAACGGCAAAGATCGGAATGCCTTTTTGTTTGGCTTCAACCCGCAAGCAGAACTTTGGAACGGTCGCTTAGCGATGATCGGTTTCTTAGCTTATTTGCTCTGGGATGCTGCTGGATATAGCGTTCTGCGCGACATTCTCCACTTTCTGCCTACCTACATTGCTCAGTAATGACGAGCAGTCTATCCTGTCTGGCAGCGTGAGAAAATGCCACCACTGCCAGACAGGCTAAAAGTTACAAATGGCAGCGAGTATGGTTTTGTCCCTTTGTATCTTTCGTTACTTTTGAATGGCATTAAAAGACTTCTTGCCGTGATTCGATGATTATGGGTGGGGCGCTGTCGCTGGCGCGGTGAATATTAATAGCAACAGATATTTATTGCGTAAAGGCGATCGCCCCTGCTGTATTTTTGGCAAGAAATCTCATCAAGCATTTCTGATAATTTATGAAAAATAGGAGCATCAACGATGATTAACTCAAATTTACTGGCAGTAGTAGCATCGACAGTGACTGACACAGCATCAGGAGATTGGCAAAAGCCTCTGGTGATGTTTGTTTGCAATCTCTTAGCATTGCTAGTTCTCAGCCGCCGAATTTGGTATCCCCACGTCGGGCCGAAAATGCCTTTGCCCTTCCCGTCTCTGTTCAACAATGTTAGCGTACCTGCATTTTTGGCTTGCATGAGCGCAGGTCATTTGCTGGGAGTATTCACGATTTTGTCGCTGAGTACCGGCAAGGCTATCTAGTAGCAATTGAGATCCTTTTGTGGCGATTTCTTGCTGCAATTGGTTTGTTAAAAGGCGGACAAAAAATGGCTGGGGTAAGTGAAAAGCACTCACCCCTAATTTTAATTTTATATATGGAGTGGCGCCGAAATCGTTTTTTTTACCATCCACATTAGATCAGCTTACTATGCTTAAACCCTTCAAATTCCACTGCAAAGCCTTCACCTTGGGGAGCCGCACACATTAACCCAACTTGAACGATTGGTGACTCAGTTAAATAGGCCAGTCGCATCATTGAATAGTCTGACCCATTCAACGAGTATTGCACTTCCACCGTTTCAGCTCGGCGCTTTACCCGCAGCCACAGGGAAACAGGCGGCACTTCAAGCGGCATAACAGACCAATCGGAATAGTCTCGTGTCACAACCGCACTCACGTTTTGGACTCCCTCAACAAACTCAATGCCGCACTTGAGCCAGATATTTTCGCTCTCTCGAATCATCAATCCTGCTTGATCGTAGAGCGATCGATAGCAACCAGTAATTTTGACTTCGGCTGTAAAGTCGCCTGATACTTGACGGTAGTAAAAGTTGCCGTTATCGCGAATAAATCCGTAATGAGTTTGCCGCCAAAAGTCAGTCTTTGGGCCGGCGGTAATGTGGATAACATCGTTATCCTCATGCCATTTTGACATCCTCACGCCCGCTAAAGCGACGGTGATTCCAAACATCACTGTTTGGGCTTCCTCTTTCTGCGACCCGACTTACTTGAAGGAGTTTCCTCACTCAAACAGAGGTCGATGTCTCCAGAGGCATTATAGGTTCCCGTGTGCCCCACGGTACGCAATCCCAGTTCTAATATATTTCGCGCAGCATTCCAATCGCGGTCTAAAACAAATCCACAATGCGGACAAATATGTGTTCTTTGACTTAGCGATTTCTTCACAACCTTTTCGCAATTAGAACAATTTTGGCTAGTGTAGTGCGGTGCGACGGCAACAGTAGCTACTCCCAACACTTTGCCAAAATATTCAATCCAATTCCTAAAAGCTGTCCAAGCGGCATCAGATATAGACTTGGACAGCTTTTTGTTTTTGACCATGTTACGCACCGACAAGTCTTCGTAGGCTACCAAGTCGTTGGACTGGACTACGCACCTTGCTAATTTCACAGCAAAGTCTTTACGCCGCCTACTTACCTTGAGGTGTTTTCTGCTTAATCGATTCCGCGCCTTAGCTCTGTTCTTAGAACCTTTCTGGGTTCTCGAAAGTCGGCGATTAAGCTTTTTGAGTGACCGCTCAGACTTTCTTAAATGACGCGGGTTCTCGACGGTATTACCATCCGAGTCAGTGTAGAAATGGGTCAATCCTACGTCTAAACCAATGGTTCGTCCCGTAGGCTCTCGCTGTTCATTCCGTTCAGCATCAATACAGAATTGCACGTAGTACCCGTCGGCTCGACGCACTACGCGCACTCGTTTGATTTGACTTCGCTGGTAGAAATGCAAGTCGCGAGTTCCCCACAACTTAAATCTTCCTGCTTTGAAGCCGTCGCTAAAGTTTATGCTTCTGAGATCTTCTGAAAGCTTCCATCCACAGGTTTTGTATTCAACAGAATCGCGGGTTTCATGCTTTTTGAAACGTGGAAATCCTTTCTTTCCCGGTTTTGCCTTTTTGCAGTTGTCGTAGAAACGAGCAATTGATGACCAAGCTCTCTCTGCGGAAGCTTGCCTTGCCATTGAGTTGAGCTTGGCAGCCCAAGGGAATTCTTTGGCAAGCACCGCACAGTAGGCACTCAAGTCGTATCGATTCACACCCTTCGTATCTATCCAGTACCTGATGCAGCTATTACGAATAAAGCGAGCAGTACGAATGGCTTCGTCTAGCCTCTGGTACTGCTCGCTCTTTCCTTCTAGCTTGGCTTCAAATACTAACATTTACGTCTTGGAACTGGATATAAAACACTCTAAGCTGTTGTACCTTTAAATAGGGTATAATAAAAAAGGAGTTTAGTCAATCTCTACAAAAATGCCAGCTAAAAACC
>NZ_JAUBTT010000023.1:64803-82398 GCF_036705125.1 Microcoleus sp. B7-D4 | reverse complement strand
AAGATGCCTGTTCCACAAACCATCCATTTTCTTGTGGAACAGGCATCCTGCCTGTTATTGAAAATTAGGAACAGGCATCATGCCTGTTATTGAAAATGGTGAAACCTGTTACTTGATATCAAGAATTCGAGATGGTGCGGCTCGCATAGGCATCCATGCTGTAGGCGGGAACGCGAACGCGGTAATCAACTTCTGTTCCCGTCACTGATTTTGCCAGTTGTTCAAAAGACTCATCGTTCCAATTCCGCTCGTGGATAGGCTTTGACTGTTCGCCCAGGAAATATGCTTGAGTGCCAATTACTGAGGCTGCTACCCAACCGACGATTAAAAGAGCGATTACAATAGTCATTTTTACTTTTCCTTTAACTTTTGTTGCTTTATGTAAATAAATGTAACAAAAATTAGTAATAAACGTCAAGGTACTGTAATGTCGTGGCAACCGTCCGGCAGGTAGTAAATACCGCACCTAATCCTGAGTCTGTAGGGTGTGCTTAGTGTCAACAAGGGCTCGATCCCCCCTAGCTCCCCTTCATAAGAGCAGGGCGGTTTCATTCTCGGTAGGGGCAATCCCCCTGTGGTTGCCCCCATGTCCCAAACGCCTGTGAAATCGTCTGTGGGTGGGGGCGGGCACGGGGGCATCGCCCCTACAAAAGCCTGATTTTGGTGAGAATGAAACCGCCCCCCTTAATAAGAGGGGGGGACAAGAGTGTTCTCAAAGTCAACCCCTACTCCCCTTATCAAGGGGGATTTAGGGGGATCTAGACTGGGCTACCAGCGAGAGATACAGAGGGGTTTCAGGCTTAAGTTGACACGCCTTGGTAGGGTGGGCACCGCGCATCGGTAGCTAGCACAGTACCCGGATTGTGAACTGTATCCGAAATAGCAAAACAGATTGTTGAGAGTTTATAGTTAAGAAATTATAAGTTTTGCGTTAATAAATTACGATTAAAAGTCTGCCGCTGGCATGAGGAATAGCGGCCAAATTATGAGTTATGATTTATCAGTTTGGATTGGAACTAACAAATCCCAATTACCAAATTTTAAGTACAAATTACTAATTACCAATCATCGCTACAAATCATGCCAAACTCAATGTTAAATAACGACCCGTTGTGGTTCAAAGACGCGATTATTTACGAAGTACCAGTTCGCGCTTTTGCAGACAGCAATGCAGACGGGATCGGCGACTTTAGAGGACTGACAGAAAAACTGGATTACCTGCAAAACTTGGGAGTAACAGCAATTTGGGTACTGCCATTTTTTCCGTCGCCGCTCCGAGACGACGGCTACGATACATCTCACTATACTACCGTCAACCCGATTTACGGCACATTAGAGGACTTTAAAGACCTTTTAGAAGCAGCGCACCAGCGGGGAATTCGCGTCATTATTGAGTTAATTGTCAACCACACTTCCGACCAGCACGCTTGGTTTCAGCGAGCACGCCGCGCCCCAAAAGGCAGTAACGAAAGAGATTTTTATGTGTGGAGCGACACGCCGGAAAAATATCAAGATGCTCGGATTATTTTCCAAGATTTTGAAACATCTAATTGGGCTTGGGATGCGGTAGCAAAAGCTTATTACTGGCACCGTTTTTATTCCCACCAACCCGATTTGAATTACGACAATCCGGCCGTCCGCCAAGCCATCTTAGATGTGGTAGATTTCTGGTTGGCACTGGGAGTAGACGGACTGCGAATGGATGCGGTGCCTTACCTGTACGAGCGCGAAGGTACTAACTGCGAAAACCTGCCAGAAACTCACGTATTCCTGAAGCAATTGCGGAAGCACGTAGATGAGAATTTCCCGAACCGGATGCTGCTGGCTGAGGCGAATCAGTGGCCGGAGGATGCAGTTCAATATTACGCTGCCGGCGATGAATGTCACATGAACTTTCATTTTCCGCTGATGCCGCGTTTATTTATGGCTTTGTATATGGAAGATAGCTTCCCAATTAGCGATATTCTCCAGCAAACTCCGCAGATTCCCAATAACTGTCAGTGGGCATTGTTTTTGCGGAATCACGATGAATTGACGCTGGAAATGGTGAGTGATGAAGACCGAGATTATATGTATCGGGTTTACGCTCAAGACACTCAGGCTAGAATTAATTTGGGCATCCGCCGCCGCTTGGCTCCTTTGATGGGAAATAACCGCCGCCGCATCGAGTTGATGAATGCTTTGCTGCTGTCTCTTCCGGGTACGCCGGTGCTTTACTACGGCGATGAAATTGGCATGGGAGACAATATCTATTTGGGCGATCGCAACGGGGTGAGAACTCCGATGCAGTGGAGTGGCGATCGCAATGCCGGTTTTAGCCGCGCGAACCCGCAGCGGCTGTACGCACCGCCAATTGTTGACCCTGAATATCACTACGAATCTGTTAACGTGGACGCGCAGCGGGCGAATCCGAGTTCTCTTTGGTGGTGGATGAAACGCCTGATTGCAATTAGGCAGCGCTTCCAAGCATTCGGCCGCGGAACTTGCGAGTTTCTGTACCCGGAAAACCGCAAAGTTTTAGCTTTTGTACGGACTTATCAAGACGAACACATCCTCGTAGTGGCTAATTTGTCACGCTTCGTCCAGACGGCAGAATTAGACCTTGGGCCCTTTAAAGGTGCTGTTCCGGTGGAGATTTTCGGTCGCACTGAGTTTCCTGCCGTTGGGGAGCAGCCTTACTTTTTGAGCTTGAGCCCTCACACTTTTTACTGGTTTACTCTTACTGCTAAACACGAAGATTTTTCGTTGCACGGTCATCCTACAGACTTGCCGAGTTTGGCGGTGATAGGCAATTGGAAAACAGCTTTTGCTACAAGTCAGTTAAGCGATATGCTGCTTAATCTTTTGCCGGGATACCTGCGGCGCAATCGCTGGTTTAGCGGTACAGACAGGACAATTCAATCATTAGAAATAAGTGATGTTGTACCGGTTGAATGTAAAGATAGTGCGGGGGAGCAATCTCAAGTTTACATTCTGTTCTTGCAGTTGAATTATACTGAAGGTATGCCGGAAACTTACGTTTTGCCTTTAGGGTGGGAAGAGATTAAAGGCGATGTGGACGATCGGGCGATCGCGCGCCTGCAATTCCCAGAAACCAACAAGGAAGTCGGGGTACTATTTGATGCTGCTGGGGACAAAGGTTTTCTGAGCGCGCTGCTGGGGACGATCGCCAATTCTCGCAGTTACAGAGGTGTTGCAGGTCAACTGCTAGGAATTGCCGACAGTGCATTCAAATCAGAAGAAGAGTTAGCGCAGCTCGAACCTCACCTGTTCAAAAAAGAACAAAGCAATACATCCGCAGGTTACGGCGACCGCTTCGTCCTGAAAATATTGCGAAAAATCGAGGAAGGAATTAACCCCGAATTAGAAATCGGACGCTTTTTAACAGAGGGCAACTCGATCCAACACTACGCTCCAATTGCCGGAGCATTGGAATATCACACACCAGCAAAACAAGTCCTTACAGTCGGAATCCTACAAAAATTAATCCCCGACAGCGTAGATGCTTGGTCTTATACATTAGACACACTGCGCGACTATTTCGAGCAAGTAATGACAGTAGAAGCAAAGCATTCCGGCGAGAATTTATCTACTGCCCCCGAAAATTATTTGCCGAACGCTTTGACCGGACAAACCCAGCGGCAGCAAAACTCGCTAGTAGCCGATTTATCCCTAGAAATTCCGGCATTAGCTCGCGAACTCATCGGCTCTTACTTAGCATCAGCGGAACTTTTAGGTAAGCGGACAGCCGAACTTCACCTCGCTTTAGCTGCTGACACAGAAAATCCCGCTTTTGCCCCAGAAAGCTTCACCTCCTTTTACCAGCGTTCCATCTATCAATACATGAGAAATGTGGCCGGAAGAACTTTGCTGGATCTGAAAAAACGGATGTCCAAACTGCCGCCAGAAATACAAAAATCGGCGCAAAAGCTGCTCAACCGCGAAGATTTGCTCATGGAACGTTTCAAGTCTATTTTGAACTTGAGAATCACGGCCGATAGAATTCGCTGTCACGGGGACTTTCATTTCGGGCAAGTTCTTTATACAGGCAAAGACTTCGTAATTATTGATTTCGGAGGAGAACGCGATCGGCCCTTAAGCGAGCGGCGGATGAAGAGGTCGCCTCTGCGAGATGTTGCAGGAATGCTGCAATCTATAAGTTACGCTGTTACTTTGGCACTCCGCAATGAAGTAGAAAGTGGGATGATTCGCCCGGAAAATCTCCCGGAGATGCAGCAGTGGGCGAACGTTTGGCACCGCTGGGTCAGCCTCACTTTTGTTAAGAGCTATTTGGCAACAGCAGCCGATGCAGATTTCTTGCCCAAATCTATACCGGAACTACAAGTTTTGCTAGATGCTTACATTTTGGAAAAAGCGGTTGGCGAGCTAGCCTACGAACTTAATTACCGCTTGGATTGGGCGCACATTCCGCTTCAGCGGATTGTAGAATTGCTGAATTTATAAGGGCGGGTTTATCTATACTCGTTAGGGTGCGTGACTTTCTAGTTACTCAATTAACAGCGAGATGCTGGAGAGTCACGCACCTTACATGAACCAAATCTGCTTTGATAAACCTTTTATGGGGGAAGAGAATTCGCTCCTCTACAAACTTCCGTCCCTCTCTAAGAGACTAAAAAAAAAGATGGTTGAACACCGATTTCGTATTACTTAAAATAAAGAGCTGCTTGATACAAAACTTGTTCTTGATGGGTTAACAAAGTGCAGTCAGAAAGCGGGTAAGCCACACAAGTAACAGCGTAGCCAGCTTGCAATTCTGACGGCTTCAAAAACTTTTGTTCGCTTTGGTCAATTTCACCGCTCAGCAGTTTGACGACGCAAGCAGAACACTCTCCTTGCTTGCATCCATTCGGCAAGCGGATGCCGGCATCTTCTGCCATATCTAAGATATACTGGTCGTCTGGTACTGCGATCGTGCGATCAAGCGCGAGAGCCTCATTCACCAACCGAACTTGATAAACTGCCATTTTTTCCTTCTTCCTCGCAAAAGGGCGGGTTTACGATGCTGTTAGTCCTACCAAATATTTCGGGTAAAACCCGCCCCTACAACTAGAAAGGGCGGATTTATATCGTGTATATCTAGACAAGTGCTTCTTGATAATCGAGATTTTCATCTAGATAAATAGCCCGAATATCCTCCGGCAAGTTTGATTCTAAACTTTGATATCCTTTTTGCAGCAAAGCCTTTACCTGAGCCGGCGAAATAGCTTCGCCTTCTGCTTGCAAATAAGCTGCAATTCGAGTTTCGCTCCAGCGGAAAGTCTGAGCCATCAACACCACTAAACGCGGCAGCGGCGCTAACAATTCTAAGGCTTGTTTGACGTAACACCATAGGGGAGGCGGAGCCGATTGCAAAGAGTAGTGAATCGACTCAACAGGGGGCAATTCAGCTTGATTTATGCAGACTGCGGTGACATTAATCAGCCAGTTTTGGAGACTGAGATTCCCGCCATCAGACTCTTGGATTTCGCGGCGCAAATCGAGGCCTCGGAGTTCGTGATAGATGTGCAGCCAAGTGTGGGCAAACAGGTAATCGCCTTGTACGGGCGATCGCACGGAATGGCGAATCAGGGAGTGTACAATTTGAGCATAGCGGCAAAAAATTGCCGTGAAGAACCTACCTTGATCGGGATGGTTTTGAAACAGAGTCAATAATTCCTGATCACTGTGGTGAAACAGGGATTTGACCACAGGATGGTTGAGTTCTGAAAAATTAGGTGTTTGCACAATTGTTCTGGAAAGGTTTTGGGAATAAATGCTGGTGCAGCCCGATTCTACACGATTTGTCGCTCGATGTTCCAGAGTTGAGGGTGATTTTGTCGGGGCGATGTGCGATGGATCTCATTAGTTTTCACCTCTACAGGACTAACTCCGATGTCATCCAGGGCTAAGCGCGAAGGAGCTCCGAGATTCTTTGCGCTTAGCTTGTGAATGACAATTTACCGTTCGCAATGCGTAAGTCCTACTCTAGATGACCCAGTTGGGTGAATTTCTAAAAAGCTAGCGACTTCGCAGTAAACTTGACAGAAGACACAGCAAAGGCGAGGTCCGCCATCAGGAGACAAAACGCAGTGAAACAGTTAAGTTTATTCCCAGAAGCAGAGATCATGGCGAGTCCTGCGGAAACTGCCAATTGTGCTGAACGCGATCGCATCGAAGCAAAATTTGCGCCGTACATGAGTGAAGAACTGCGACTGGGACAACTCGTATCCTACGCAGGCAACAAAAGCTTGCCAGTTCTCCGCCTCTTCCGCTACAAAGAAGCATTTTCCTTTGCTTTAGTCAAGCAATTTATTCACCGTTTTGGATTAACAGAAAAGGATTATTTATTTGAGCCTTTCTGCGGCATGGGGACAACTTTATTTACAGCTATGCAGCACAATGTCCCCGCATTAGGAATAGATAGACTGCCAATAGCTACCTTTATTGCTGGGACGCTACCCCTTTTCTGTTCAGTAGAACCCCAAACTCTGCGAAAAACTTTTGCCGAACTCAAAGCTAAGGCAGACAAAGCAGAACCCGCTGAGGTGGCAATGGATGTCAAGATTATGCAAGTCGCTTTTCCAGAAGCAACGCTGCTCAAATTGCGCCAGTGGAAAAGCGCTATTGAAAGTTTATCTTCACCCTTGCGAGAAATTTTTCAACTGCTGTTTTTGGCTATTTTAGAGCCTTGCAGCTACACGGCAAAAGACGGTCAATTTTTACGCATGAAACAGGATAAGTTAATTCCAGATCCTGGGGAAATGCTGCAACAGAAAGTATATGAAGCTGAAGAAGATATTCTATCCTTAAGGTGTTTGTGGGGGCAAAAGAAATCCGCGCCACTTCCCGCAGTTCAGTTAGGTGATACTCGGAATTTGAGCAATGTGAATTTTGAGACACAACCCACAGCTTTGATTACATCTCCACCCTATCCTAACCGTTACGACTACACCCGCACCTATTCGCTGGAACTGTGCTTTAACTTTGTCAAGAACTTTGAGGAGTTAAAGGAGTTGAGGTTTGGGATTTTGCGATCGCACATCGAATCAAAAATTGATGCTTTTGACAAACCGCCAAATCCTGTAATCGCCGAAGTTGTAGACATACTCCGACAGCAAGGGAAAGCATTAAATAATCCCCGCATTCCTGATATGTTGACAGCCTATTTTGTGGATATGCAAAAAGCTATTTGCGAATGGGCCAAAATTCTAGCTCCCGGTGCAAAAGTAGCGGTAGTTGTGGATAACGTGCGTTTTGCCAGCGAGATAGTCCCAGTCGATTTAGTGCTTTCAGAAATGGCCCAAGAGCTGGGTTTTCGAGTAGAGCAAGTAATTGTTGCCCGCTACAAAGGTAACAGTTCCCAGCAGATGGGTAAATATGGTCGAATTCCTGTCCGCGAGAGCGTGCTCATTTGGCATAAAGAATAGGTGACTGTAATGGCATCATCGAATAGGCGCGAAGCTTGGTTGCTCGATCAGTTGTCCAAGAGTGAGTTTTTTCACCAAAAACTGCACGAATGGGGAATGTTGGAGACAGCCTCTCAAATTGAACAGGTAAAAGGGGAAACACTGCCGTGGGAATGCGATAATCTGGGCATTTCTCAAAAAGCTTGGAATAAGGTAATTCACCGCGGCATCAAGCCCGTGATTGTCTTTGCTCACCCCCAGGTTTTGATTAGTGTATCTTGTGCTGTAGGCTACTACAGAATGTTAGCAATGGTTTCCCAAAAATCAATGAAGCAAGTTGGACTGTCAAGCATTCGCTATGAGCAAGGCAAAGGTTTCCCTGATGAGTTGGTGGCTGGGAATATAGCTCAGCACTTAAATAAAATCATTAGCCATTTAGTTGAAACTGATGAACAGATAGACGCTCGCGAATTTGATTTATGGCGTGGAATGGCTGCTGGTTCGCAAGCTCAGGGTTCCTGGCAGAATGCGAAGGGGAGCAAAGTCGAAATTCTCATAAAAGCTATGGTGCAGTTGAGATTGCGTGAGGAAGACTGGATTTCTAATGAAACAGGTAACTCTGACGAAAAAGTTATGCAACTGAAAGATGGGCGGAGAATCGTATTTGCCAGCGAACCTGACATTGGAGTTTACAGAAATGAACAGATTCTAGTCGCAGTTGAAATTAAAGGAGGCATAGATACTGCTGGCGTTTTGGAGCGGTTTGGAGCAACGCTCAAAAGCTTGAGTCGAGCTAAAGAAGTTAATTCGGAATCAACAACGATTCTTATCTTACCGGGTGTTTCTGTTACTACACGAGCCATATCTGCTCTCAATGCGGCCCAGAATGTTGTCAATTATTGGTTCATTTTGGAAGAATTAGTAGAGCAAGATCGCAAAAAAGAAGAACTGTTCAGGTTACTCGGTTTGTGAAACCGTCCACTATGTTAGGACAGTCAATACGCTCTGGCAAGCTTTTGACTGTAAATTCGCATTGCCGAGTGGTTGTTAGGATGCGATCGCGCCCGGTATTACTGCTGTTGAATTGCCATGCAAAAATGTGCGATCGCATCAATAGTTTAGTTCTCAATTACTGTTTAAACAAAACGCCATATCCTCCGCCCCCAGGAGTCTCAATGACAAACACATCCCCCGACTGCATTTCCACAATCGCCGTACTCCCCAAATCCTCAACCTTTCCATCAACCATTTCGACATAATTCCGTCCAACTTTCCCCGCTTCACCCCCATTCAAACCGCAAGGAGAAATCACCCGTCGCCCCGATAAAATTCCCGCCGTCATCGCCTCCCGAAACCGCACTCGCCGCACAACTCCATTACCGCCACGATGAGATCCATTCCCCCCACTATTAGCCCGAATTGCAAAACTTTCTAACAACACCGGGAACCGCCATTCTAATACTTCTGGGTCAGTTAAACGCGAATTAGTCATGTGAGTTTGAACCGCATCCGTACCACCAAAACTTGCACCAGCGCCCGAACCGCCGCAAATAGTTTCATAATATTGATAGCGCTGATTTCCAAAGGTAAAATTATTCATAGTTCCCTGAGAAGCCGCCATCACTCCCAACGCACAATACAAAGCATCGGTAATATTCTGCGATGTTTCCACATTTCCGGCAACTACCGCCGCTGGATAGCGAGGATTCAGCATACAGCCTTCGGGATTGATGATTTCGAGAGGTTTCAAACAGCCCGCATTTAAAGGAATATCGTCATCTACTAATGTGCGGAAAACATACAAAACAGCGGCTTTGCACACCGCAGCGGGAGCATTAAAATTGTTGGATTGTTGAGCAGAAGTGCCCGTAAAATCTATTTTTGCACTGCGCGCAGATTTGTTAATTGTAATCGCTACCTTAATTTGTCCGCCACTATCCATCGGATAAGTAAAGTCGCCATCTTGCAAAACATCAATTACCCTGCGTACCGACTCTTCCGCATTGTCTTGTACGAAGCCCATATAAGCTTGCACAGTCTCTAATCCATAATGCTCTACCCTCTTGAGAAGTTCTTCTGCGCCGCGCTTGTTAGCAGCAATTTGTGCTTGCAAATCTGCTATATTTTGAGCGGAATTGCGAACAGGAAAATTACCCGCTGTCAGAATTTCTAGTAATTCTTTTTCTCGAAAATTGCCCTCGCTTACTAACAGGAAATTGTCAAGCAATACACCTTCTTCAGTTACTGTTGTACTGTTAGGAGGCATGGAACCGGGAGTGATGCCGCCGATGTCGGCGTGGTGTCCCCGCGAGGCAACATAAAACAAAGGAAGGGAGGAATCATGAGCAAATACTGGAGTAATAACGGTGATATCTGGTAAATGCGTGCCGCCGTTGTAGGGATTGTTAGAAACATAAACATCGCCCGGTTGAATCGCATTGCCTTGTGCTAAAATTAAAGCTTCAACGCTTTCGCTCATCGAGCCTAGATGTACGGGAATGTGCGGCGCGTTGGCAACTAATTGCCCGTTTTTGTCGAAAATTGCACAGGAAAAGTCGAGACGTTCTTTGATGTTGACTGAGGAACTTGTGTTTTGCAATGTGACGCCCATTTGTTCGGCGATCGCCCGAAACAAATTATTAAAAATTTCCAGCAAAACCGGATCTGATTTAGCCGCAGATAAACCCGAAGGAACGCGGATATTATCTGCGTCCATCTGCGTGCATCTGCGGTTCAAAATTAAATCGTTATTTTCGGTGATTTCCCCTTCCCAGCCCGGTTCTATGATATTAGTTCCCGTTGCTTCAACAATCATAGCAGGGCCCTCTATGCAGTCGCCCGATCGCAAATCGTCTCTCTGATAAACAGGCGTTGCCCGCCACCCGCCAGCAACATACATTTGCACCGTTGAAATTGGTTGCACAGGCAAGATGCCCGTGCCACAAGAGGGGGAAATTGTGGAGGCTTCCGGCACATCCATTGTCGGCAAAAGTGGTTGCACAGGCAAGATGCCTGTGCCACAAGAGGGGGAAATTTGGGATGCTTCCGGCACATCCATTGTCGGCAAAAGTGGTTGCACAGGCAAGATGCCTGTGCCACAAGAAGGGGAAATTGTGGATGCTTCCGGCACATCCATTGTCTGCAAAAGTGGTTGCACAGGCAAGATGCCTGTGCCACAAGAGGGGGAAATTGTGGATGCTTCCGGCACATCCATTCTTTCTACAACTTCCACCGAAACCGCTTCCACAATCAGCGGTTTTTCTGGCATAATAAAACTGTAACGCTGTCGGTGGGCTGCTTCAAATTCAGCTTGCATCGCCTCAATATTGTCAGCAAAATTGACCGCCAAAACCGAGTCACTTCCCTGATATTTTAAGTGCAACTTGCTAACAACTAAAACCTCTGACTCATTCTCTGTGTTCTCTGCGCCTCTGCGGTTCAATTCCCTCTTTCCCTCAGCCTCCAATTCGGTTAAAATATAATGTAAATCAGGTAATAATTCTGCATTTAATTGTTGCTCGATCGCCCTTTCGCGAATAGCCCGCACATCAGCCAAACCCATACCGTAAGCGGACAACACACCCGCATAAGGGTGAATAAATACCCGTTTCATCCCCAAAGCATCGGCGATCGCACAAGCGTGTTGACCGCCCGCACCGCCGAAACAGCACAATGTATACTCAGAAACATCGTAACCGCGCTGAAGCGAGATTTTTTTGACAGCATTTGCCATCTTTTCCACAGCGATCGCCAAAAAACCCTCCGCCACCTCTTGGGCCGTCCTCTCGCCCCCAATTTCCCCCGCTAATTGCACAAATTTTTGCCGTACTACGTCAGGGGCGATCGGCAAATCTCCATTCAATCCAAATACTTTCGGGAAAAAATCCGGTTGAATTTTCCCCAACATCACATTGCAATCAGTCACCGTCAAGGGGCCGCCTTTGCGATAGCAAGCAGGCCCAGGACTGGCCCCTGCAGACTCCGGCCCGACGCGGTAGCGAGTCCCGTCAAAAAAGACAATTGAACCGCCGCCGGCTGCTACAGTGTGAATTGCCATCACGGGCGATCGCAATCTCACCCCAGCAATTTCCGTCTCAAATTCGCGTTCGTATTCGCCGTTAAAATGGGCAACATCTGTCGAAGTTCCGCCCATATCAAAGGTAATAATTTTATCAAAACCTGCCTTTTTGCTGGTTTGAACTGCACCGACAATTCCCCCAGCAGGCCCGGATAAAATACTGTTTTTTCCTTGAAATTGTGCCGCGTCCACTAAGCCGCCATTCGACTGCATGAACATTAATTTGGGGGGCGGGCACGGGGAGGAGGATGAGGGCGGGCACGGGGAGGGCGGGCACGGGGAGGAAGAGGGCGGGCACGGGGGCACCGCCCCTACAGATAATTGACTGGTTACTTGTTCGACGTATCGACGTAAAATCGGAGATAAATAAGCATCGACAACCGCAGTATCTCCCCGCGAAACTAATTTCATCAGCGGGCTAACTTCGTGAGATACTGAAATTTGAGTAAAGCCAATTTCTCGGGCTATTTTAGCAACTTGTTTTTCGTGTTCCGAGTAGCGGTAGCCGTGCATGAATACGATCGCACAACTGCGAATTCCCTCATCGTATGCTTGCTGCAAACACGGGATAAACTCGGGATTGACAGCAGTTAACTCCTCACCTTGAGCGCTGTAGCGTTCTGCAACTTCAATAACTCGATCGTACAGCATCTGGGGCAAAACAATGTGACGCGCGAAAATATTCGGGCGGTTTTGATAGCCAATTCTCAGCGCATCGCGGAAACCTTTGGTGATTAACAGAATTGTACGATCGCCCTTTCGTTCCAGTAAAGCATTTGTCGCCACCGTCGTCCCCATTTTAATCGCTTCAATTTGTGCAGCGGGTATGGGGACATCTGCGGCAATTCCCAAAATGTCGCGAATTCCTTGCACTGCTGCGTCTGTGTAGCGTTCCGGGTTTTCCGACAGCAGCTTGTGAATAACTAACTTACCGTCGGGACTCTGGGCGACAATATCGGTAAAAGTGCCACCGCGATCTATCCAAAATTGCCAGCGAGTGCGATCGGAAAAATCAGCATTCATATCTTTTTCCTGAGTTTTGTTGTTTGACTGATTCCGAATTATTCAACAAAATTATCGGAAAGTCAATTCATAAATTTCATAAAATTCAGAACCTCAGACTCATAAAACTCATATCTGTTTCTCTCTCATCTTCTTTCTTATTCCTTCGCGCCCTTCGCGCCTTCGCGGTTCGTTAAAATAAAACTGCTATATATATCGAATAGCCTCAACCAATCCCTGACAAACACCAGCCAGAAAATCCAAATCCAAAGTCTCAATCCTATCGCTTTCTCGATGATAATGCGGATTTCGCATATTAGCAGTATCAGTCACCATAATAGCCGGATAACCATTATCCCAAAAAGGAACATGATCGCTGCGGCGAGTATCGGGGACAATTAAACCTCGATTCGGCACCGGCAGCCACTCGCAGGGCTGACCCGATTTGCGAATTTTGCCACTCAAATTAATCAAATCGGGAACCGTCCGCAAAGTGCCAATTAAAGCAATAAAATTGCCACTATTTGGATAAAAATATTTCAAGCCAGCGGGATAGCTTTGAGAATTAGGATTATGGTTGCAATAACCCAACATTTCCAAAGAAATCATTAACCGGATTGACTTTTGCTGTTGCTTGTATTTAGCTGCATGATGACTGCTTCCCAAATAACCGTATTCTTCCATATCAAAGGCGACTAATTGCACTGGATATTTGAGCGGCCCAGATGCGATATCCCTTGCGAGTTCCAGCAAAACAGCAACACCAGTAGCATTATCATCGGCCCCAGGCGATCCGGGTACAGTATCGTAATGAGCACCAATTACGATCGGCTTTTCTTGCTTCTTTTCTTGCTTCCCCCCCTTAGCAAGGGGGGGACTGAGGGGGGGTAAATCCAAAATCAAATTGTGATGAATTCGGCCGCGAACCGAAAAATCGTCAATTTCTACAGTTCCCCACTGTGCCAACTGTTCGCGGATGTATTGCTGGGCATAAAAATGCCCTTCGGATGCGAGGTATGGGTTGCGATCGCGTACAATTTGAATCAGATGGCTGTGCAAGCGTTCTTTGAGATTCATGCGATCGGAGATACAATGAGTACACTAAGATTATATGGGATTGAATTATGATTGGAGAAGTCAGAATCGAAAATTATAAGTCCATTCAAAAGCTGAAGCTAGAATTAGGACGAGTCACCGTATTGATTGGTGAAAATGGCTGTGGCAAAAGCAATATCCTAGAGGCGATCGCCCTTGCTTCTGCTGCGGCAGATGATAAGCTGGATAACGAGTTTTTAGCTTCTCGGGGCATCAGAGTGACAGAACCTCAATTTATGCGATCGGCTTTTGAAAAGGAAAATTTAGATAAAGATATCAGCATTGAAATTAGAGGAAATAATGACACAATAAAAATAAGCTTTATTTTAAATAACGATAATACACCCTATGGTCGATGGAGAAATCATTTTTACTATGGGGTTTCAGAATACGAACGGAATTTAGAAAAAGCATATAGGCAGCTTCCTGCTTGGGAATATAATAGTTTTTTAGACAGCCGAAATGAACAATATCAATCTAGCCGCAAAACAAATATCAGAACACTTAAAATACAGCAATTTATCATTTACTCTCCTGAAAATATCGCCTTACGTACTTTTGAAAAAGAAGGGCAAATTCAACCATTAGGGATTAATGGAGAAGGCTTGTTTAAACTATTAAAAGTTTTGAATTCAGATAACCAGGAGCAGCTTAATGAAATCAATAAAAAACTGCAATTGATAGATTGGTTTCAAGATTTTGAAGCTCCTCCCAATTTATCAAGTATTCAAAACTCTCTCCAAATTAAAGATAGATACTTAGATCCAGGTTTAGCTTACTTCGATCAAAGAAGTTCTAATGAAGGCTTTTTATTCTTGCTTTTTTACTTCGCTTTATTTATTAGCGATATCACGCCTAAATTTTTTGCAATAGATAACATTGACGCTTCTCTCAACCCCAGATTATGCCGCCGATTAATCCAAGAATTAGTCGAATTAGCAAAAAAACACGACAAACAAGTAATTTTTACCACTCACAACCCGGCAGTTTTGGACGGTTTGGATTTAGATGATGACGAACAGCGACTGTTTGTGATTTCCCGCAACCAATTAGGTTACACTAAAGCTAGACGCATTCTCAAACCTAAACCTCTAGAGGGACAAGAACCTGTAAAATTATCCGAGGCGTTTTTGAGGGGCTATATCGGAGGGCTTCCTAAAAATTTTTAATATGATTAGTTTTGGATTAATTACTGAGGGATTGACTGACCAGATTGTGATTGAAAATATTTTAGCAGGATATTTCAAGAATCCCGATCTAGATATTAGACCGCTTCAACCAGAAAGAGATAAAGACAATGAGAATAAATCCACATACGGCGGCTGGACTCTAGTTTTTGATTATTGTAAGTCAAGAGATTTTCAAGAAGCATTGCAATTTATTGACTATATCATTATTCAGATAGATACGGATGTTTCAGAAGATTATGGTGTAGCAAAACAAGATGAAAACGGTGAATTTACTCCTCAGCAGTTCATTGAAAAAGTTATTGAAAAGTTTAGAGATGCGATCGGCGATGATTTTTACAGCAGATATCAACAACAAATTATATTTGCCATCTCCGTACATTCTATTGAGTGTTGGTTGCTGCCCCTGTATTATACAGACAAGAAGAAACAAGCTAAAGTTAAGAACTGCCTCGATACTTTTAATCAGGAACTTACGAAAAAACACAAGTTTACGATCGACGCTAATGCTAAAAATCCTGAATATTATCGAATAATTTCAAAACCATATCGCAAGCATAAAATTTTGATGAAGCATTACTCAGAAAATCCCAGTTTAAAAACTTTTATAGAAGAGATTCAAAGCAGAGACATTAAGATTGGTGGTGAAGAGGATTGGTAAGGAAGCAAGTTATTATGTCATATAATAGAAACATAGTTATCGGAGATTACCATGCAAGCATACAAACTTAGAGGTAAAATCGATGCAACTGGCAACTTGGTAGTTGTGGAACCTGTGAATATGCCGCCGGGAGATGTAGAAATCATCGTCTTGCAGCTACCTGATACGGTTAAACAAGCCAGCGCGTCAGAAAATGCGATCGCACCTGAAGCACCTCAAAAAAAGTTTAAAACTAACGTGAAGGCATTTCAAGGTTTATTCGATCGAGATGCTGTACCGGAACCGCTGGATTTTGACGATCCAGACAAACAAGCAAAATGGGAATATTTAAAGGAAAAACATAACTTGTGAAAATCCTGATAGACACCAATATAATAGTAGATGTTGCGCTCGATCGAGAACCTTTCTTTGCTGAGAGCGATCGCATTTTAACTTTTGTTGAACAAGCACAAATTCAAGGCTATATTTCAGCCTCAACTTTTAGCGACCTTTACTATATCATCCGCAGAGACAGAGGCCGCGATTGGACGCTGGATTTTTTGCGGCAGTTAGCCACATTTGGTCAAGTAGCAACAGTAGATAACTCTGTTATTTCAATGGCATTAACTTGCAACTTCAAGGATTTTGAAGATGCGATTCAGTACAGCACTGCTGTAATCAATCGAATTGATGCCATTGTCACCCGCAACCCGCGAGATTTTCCGGTTACTACTCCTAGGATTGTAACTCCAAATCAGTTAATTCAAGAATTAACTGATTCTCCCTAAATTTCTTAAAGCGCTAAACTTCTGATTCCAATTCGCTAACCCGCAACTGCACGGGTAATTCTACAGAATTCAACTCTGACGACTCTAATAATCCTGTTGCTTCAACTTCTGCACTCGCTTCACCGTGCCGCATTTTCTTCAATTTATCACCCAAAGTATCCCGCTGATTAATCAAATAAATACTCACCAAAGTCAGCCCAACTCCCATCGATTGTAGCGGATTGAGCACTTCGCCCAAAAACAAATTGCCGAACAGCAAAGCAAATACAGGCGTAAGAAAGGTAAGAGAACTTAAACTTGTTAGACTGCCACTCGAAGCAAAATAAAAGAATAAACCGTAGGCGATCGCACTTCCGAACACAGTAGAATAAGCTAACGCCATCCAGCCGGAAAAATCGATATTCACAAACTGCTCAGACTCAGTTGCCGCCGAAATTGCCAACAGCGGCAAACCGCCCAAAATCATGTGCCAACCAGTCGCCACCACCGGATCAACATAACGGCAAACCCAGCGCACCAAAACCGTACCCACAGCCATCGACAAAGCAGCCAACAGCATCAACCATTCTCCACCCTGAAACAACTGTTCGATACCCGCAGAAACCTCCCTGTTTTCAGGATGAAAAAGCCCCAAAATCCAGCCATCCGGCAACCCGATCAAACTGATGCCCGCAACGCCAATAACTAATCCCAACCAGCCCCAAAAACCAATTTTTTCTTGAAACAGCCACAAGCACAAAATCGCCACAGCTAGCGGTTGAGAATCAATCATCACCGAACCCAAACCCGCACCGGTTCTCGCCAAACCTTCGGCTAAAAAGCCTTGAAACAAAGTAGCGTCAACCAAAGCAAACAGCGAAATCCACAGCCAAGCTTTCCAACCCTGCGGCTGCGGTTTTCCCATGAATGCCGCCGCCAGCAGCACCAACACACCCGCAGGTACTAAACGCACGAATGCCACAAACAGCGGCGTTGTGTGTGGCATCACCCCCTTCATGGCTACCATCGCGGTTCCCCACAGGAAAAACGGCGCAATGAGCAACAGCGGGGCAAAAGGCAGTTTTGAATCGGTAAGCTTTAGCTGCATGGGGATGGCTCCAGATAATTGATGAGATTGATTCTCGTGGGGATGATGTAGTTTTGTTAAGCAATTTTTACAATTATATATTGGTGTTGAGTTAAATGCGATCGCACAAATCTCGGCCATTATGAACAGGCATCTTGCCTGTTCCACAAAATCAAGGTGGAACAGGCATCTTGCCTGTTGCCAACAATCTGGAACAGGCAAGATGCCTGTTCCACAATCCAGAATTTTCTTGTGCAACAGGCATCTTGCCTGTTGCCAACAATCTGGAACAGGCAAGATGCCTGTTCCACAATCCAGAATTTTCTTGTGCAA
>NZ_JAUBTT010000023.1:60133-64703 GCF_036705125.1 Microcoleus sp. B7-D4 | reverse complement strand
CAGGCATCTTGCCTGTTGCCAACAATCTGGAACAGGCAAGATGCCTGTTGCACAATCAAGCAATTTCTTGTGCAACAGGCATCTTGCCTGTTGCCAACAATCTGGAACAGGCAAGATGCCCGTTCCACAATCAAGCAATTTCTTGTGGAACAGGCATCTTGCCTGTTCCTAAATGGCACAACATCTACCCCGACGAATAAGGCACACTATAAGAAGTTAGCTACAAAAATCCGTAACATTGCCCGAAAACTGCCCATGATTTGGCCATTCAAGCCCCGCTACCGCAAACAAATCGCCCGTATCGAAATCACCGGAGCCATTGCCGGAGAAACCCGTAAACGAGTGCTAGAAGCTCTCAAAACCGTTGAAGAACGCAAATTTCCCGCCTTGCTGCTGCGGATAGACAGCCCCGGCGGCACTGTCGGCGATTCCCAGGAAATTTACAGCGCGCTCAAGCGTTTGCGCGAAAAAGTCAAAATTGTTGCCAGTTTTGGCAATATTTCAGCTTCTGGTGGAGTTTACATCGGCATGGGAGCCGAACATATCGTTGCTAATCCCGGTACAATTACCGGCAGCATTGGCGTGATTATCCGGGGTAACAATTTAGAACGGCTGTTAGAAAAAGTAGGCGTTTCTTTTCAGGTGATTAAATCGGGGCCGTATAAAGATATCTTGGCATTCGATCGCGAATTGACCGATCCTGAACAGCAAATTCTGCAAGATTTGATCGACACCAGCTACCAGCAATTCGTGGAAACCGTTGCGGAAGCCCGGAACTTGGCTGTTGAAAAAGTGAAAAGTTTTGCCGACGGTCGCGTTTTTACTGGTCAGCAAGCCTTAGAATTGGGTTTGGTCGATCGACTGGGAACAGAAGAGGACGCTCGCCGCCTTGCCGCCGAACTCGCAGGCCTGGACCCGGAAAAAACCGAGTCTTGCACCCTTGAAAAACAAAAACCTTTCCTAAATCGTGTCTTGGGGAGTAGTCTGGATATATCCGGGCTTTCAGCTTACAATAATTTGCTGGAATTCGAGCTTTCTACTAGCGGTTTGCCGCTGTGGATGTATCGCCCGTGATTAAATAGTCAGTTGGCAGTGGACAGTAGTCAGTTGGCAGTGGTAATTGGTAATTAGTAATTGGTAATTGCAACTAGCAACTGACAACTAGCAACTGACAACTAACAACTGACAACTGACTACTGAACAACTGACTAATATGGAGGAAATTTGCGTGGATTGGCAAGTGCGGGGGATTCGTGGGGCTACTACTGCTAGCGAGAATTCGGTGGCAGCAATTCGAGAAGCGGTGAGAGAATTATTAGATGAATTAGAAGCAAAAAATGATATAAATCCAGATTTAATTATTAGTGCTACGTTTTCTGCTACTCGTGATTTAGATGCTGTGTTTCCGGCTGCGATCGCCCGCGAACGTCCTCACTGGTGTAATGTTCCTTTGTTGGACGTGCAGCAAATGCACGTTGAGGGTGCTTTGGAACGCTGCATTCGGTTTTTAATTCACGTTAACTGGCCGGCACATACTGAAATTTATCATCCTTATTTGCGGGGAGCTCAAAATTTGCGCCCCGATAGGAATTTAGCGGTGGCGGTGGCTGGGGAAATTTAGACTTGGCGATTGTGAAAGTCGATCGCCCCGAAAACTCAAAAAGTCAAACATTCCTAGACTCACGGACTCTGAGAAACCGGGTTTTTTCCTCAGAAGATGCCTTACAGCCGACGAAAACCGCAAAAACCCGGTTTCTGGGATTTTGTCGCCCCGACAATTCAAAAAAGGCTCTCGTCGGATTTTACTCTCAAGGGCTTGACAAGTTGCAGGTTAAGGTGTATGGTGAGTTTGCGAGTTGCAAAGCTCGATCGCTCCAGAACGTTGAAAATTGCATAGTTTTTTTTTGGATCTGCGGCTAGTTTCAGTGTCGCAGATCGGCAATCGACGCACCTCGGGCGATCGGCAAAACCCTGATTTTTTCGTTGGGGTGCGTCGATTACTCTGATACCAAGGGTTACGGCTTGCAAGCCATTGAGCTTATTGCAGGTTTTAGGGTCTTATTGACAGGTAAAAAATGGTGCGTCGATTTGAGGCTTGAAACCCTTTCTGGGTAAGGCTCCCTGGCCGAAGAGTCTCCTTTACCACTTCCCCGCGAGGGGATTGAAACATTTCCCGTACCTCTCCAAACAACTTGAAGGGCACGTCTCCTTTACCACTTCCCCGCGAGGGGATTGAAACATTTGAATCAGATCTTCCACATCGAACCTTTCAATGAGTCTCCTTTACCACTTCCCCGCGAGGGGATTGAAACTTTCTGCAGACCTAGCGTAGCGATAGAACCGCTACGAGTCTCCTTTACCACTTCCCCGCGAGGGGATTGAAACATTTAGTCGGCGACTTTCGTCAAGAAATCCCTCTAGCGTCTCCTTTACCACTTCCCCGCGAGGGGATTGAAACCATACCTAAATTGCGTTCGTCTCTCGGCGCTAGAACTGTTTCGGTCTCCTTTACCACTTCCCCGCGAGGGGATTGAAACACAGGTTGGCCTGTCTGCAATCCAAGTCGGATAGAGTCTCCTTTACCACTTCCCCGCGAGGGGATTGAAACGATATGTAGACTTGCTGATAGTATTTCCCTCCTTCCAGTCTCCTTTACCACTTCCCCGCGAGGGGATTGAAACATTTAAGGCGAGTATGTTATCAATAGTAAATTGTCTCCTTTACCACTTCCCCGCGAGGGGATTGAAACATTTTGTCATTTCCGTCGCCAAAGCCAATGAGAGGTCTCCTTTACCACTT
The DNA here is from genome assembly GCF_036705125.1 of Microcoleus sp. B7-D4. Taxonomy (NCBI): domain Bacteria; kingdom Bacillati; phylum Cyanobacteriota; class Cyanophyceae; order Oscillatoriales; family Microcoleaceae; genus Microcoleus; species Microcoleus sp. B7-D4. The sequence continues at coordinate 61,904 of NZ_JAUBTT010000023.1, read as the reverse complement.
CCCCGCGAGGGGATTGAAACTTGTTTGTTACGCTCCCTTGCTTTGGGAGTGTAATACCGTCTCCTTTACCACTTCCCCGCGAGGGGATTGAAACTTTCAGCTCCTTTAGCCTTAATCATCTTACGAATCTCTTGTCTCCTTTACCACTTCCCCGCGAGGGGATTGAAACACTCACCATTCAGGCTTTCTAGTGTAGCCTCACCGTTTTGTCTCCTTTACCACTTCCCCGCGAGGGGATTGAAACTTTAGGTAGCTTTTTTGATAGCCTCCTGCATAACTTGAGTCTCCTTTACCACTTCCCCGCGAGGGGATTGAAACCTCTGGACTCTTCTGAGAATACTGGTTTTGGGCAGGGGGGTGTCTCCTTTACCACTTCCCCGCGAGGGGATTGAAACAAACATGGACATCTTCAAGAGGAAAACTCACCTGGTTATCAAGTCTCCTTTACCACTTCCCCGCGAGGGGATTGAAACATCTTAACTTCTAGATCGTAGTAACCTTTACAGCCAGGTCTCCTTTACCACTTCCCCGCGAGGGGATTGAAACGTTTACGAACCAACGTAAGGCAGAATGGTTTTTTGATGTCTCCTTTACCACTTCCCCGCGAGGGGATTGAAACATTTCTCTTCCAATCTCGTTAGCTTTAGGTTGATCTAAGTCTCCTTTACCACTTCCCCGCGAGGGGATTGAAACATTAAAGAACCCAATCTTATAATTCCAAGTATTTATGGTCTCCTTTACCACTTCCCCGCGAGGGGATTGAAACAACAGGATCATGCTCTGTTGCTTGATATATCCTGTCTCCTTTACCACTTCCCCGCGAGGGGATTGAAACTTTCAACACCTTCTTTTTCCAAGATTAAAACCTGCAGTCTCCTTTACCACTTCCCCGCGAGGGGATTGAAACTTCCAGTAGGCTTTCTGTCTCTTGGTCGCCCGTCCGTCTCCTTTACCACTTCCCCGCGAGGGGATTGAAACTTCACGTGGGTCCCACCATTTTTTATTAGTAGGTTGTCTCCTTTACCACTTCCCCGCGAGGGGATTGAAACATTGGAGTAGCTGGCTTTGTACAAGAAGCAGTATTAAGTCTCCTTTACCACTTCCCCGCGAGGGGATTGAAACCTCCGTAAGTTGCATCGAATGTTACGCCGTTTTTGCCTACTTGAGTCTCCTTTACCACTTCCCCGCGAGGGGATTGAAACCGTTTCTGACAGTTTGCCAGATATTCAGCTCACGATCAGTCTCCTTTACCACTTCCCCGCGAGGGGATTGAAACTACATCTGCTGGAAATTTTTCCATTTCTTTGCAACGCCAGAATTTATGCACTCCGACCAAAGAAACCGGGTTTTTTACCGAATCTGTGGACTACAACCACATATTTTCGTAAAAAACCCGGTTTCTGGGCCCCTACTTAGCTTCTTTACCACTTCCCGAAGAGGGGATTGATATCAAATCCCGTGGCATCGGAATTAATCTTACCCACAGTCAGGAGACGGCAGTACCTTTGGTAGTGTCAACTTAAGGTAAAACCGATAGTCCGTCAGGGGTTGAAACCCCTGCCTCAAAGTGAAAGTCCTCTAAAAGAGGACTAATGAGTTCTTCAGTCCTCTTTGAGAGGACTTTAGCTATGAGACAGGGAATTCATTCCCTGGCGGAGTGCCGGGTGGGAGGAGTGGCGGCAGCGCCTTTGGTGGTGTCAACTTAAGGTAAAACCGATAGTCCGTCAGGGGTTGAAACCCCTGCCTCAAAGTGAAAGTCCTCTAAAAGAGG
>NZ_JAUBTT010000023.1:0-60033 GCF_036705125.1 Microcoleus sp. B7-D4 | reverse complement strand
ACTAATGAGTTCTTCAGTCCTCTTCGAGAGGACTTTAGCTATGAGACAGGGAATTCATTCCCTGGCGGAGTGTCGGGTAGGAGGAGTGGCGGACTAAAAGCTGAAGTTGACACCACCAAAGGCAGTACCGTTTCCCTACTCAAACCATTACCCGCAATTGCATTTGCCTTCTTCCTTCTGCCATACAAAAAAAACCCGGCCTCTCAAAGAAACCGGGTTTTTTGTCAATCAGACGCTTTCTTGTGATGCAGCCTAATCCCTAAAAAAATGTCATATATAAAACTCCAAAAGTCCTTTTTCCCTTCCAATATTCCCAAAGTTTGAGGAGAACCTTTCTCATCCAACAGCGGCTTCACAGCCTCATAAGCAGGCTTGTAATTGTACCAAGGAATAGAAGGCCACAAGTGATGAATCAGATGATAATTCTGCCCCAAAATCAAGATATTTAGAATAGGACTAGGATATACTCTGGCATTTTTCCAACGATCGCGATCGTGAAATGGACGGTGCGGCAAATAATCAAAAAATAACCCCAACGCCAACCCCACCACCAAAGCCGGAGAAAACCAAAAATTCAGGACGTAATCTAAATGGCCGTATTGAATCGAGATATACACGATCGCAATCACAAACAAACGGCTGAAAAACCATTCCAATAATTCGTATTTCCGCCACAGTTTGCGCTTAAAAAAGAAAATCTCGTGGTAAAAAAACCTCGCAGCAATCAACCACAAAGGCCCGCCGGTCGAAACATAATGGTCTGGATCGTTATCTGGGTCATTAACGTGGGCGTGATGCTGCATATGTACCCGCGTAAACACCGGGAAAGCAAAACCCAACATCAGCGCGCTACCGTGTCCCAAAATAGCATTGATCGTGCGATCGCGATGGGCAGCATTGTGAGACGCATCGTGAATCACAGTTCCAGCCATGTGCAAAGCCAACACGTTCAGCGAAAAACAGCACCACTGCGGCCATCCCCAGCACCAGAAACCCAAGTTAGAAATCACGAGAATCGCTACTGCACTCAAAAACAGCAGCAGTGTCGGATTAAAGTCACCGGGAGGACTCAGAAACTCTTTCGGCACTGTCAGCGGCCGTCCTGCCTCCGACATCTTTGTTAAGACTCCTTAATATTTCACACTTGCGTAGTATAAGATACAAGCCAGACAATAGTAAAGTTTTTTGAAATACTCACCGGGCTGAAGGCGCGGTGATTCTTGACGCTTCATAGGGTTCTGCTAACCGTTGGTAGTCTGACAATCCCTCTGCGCCCGTTTTGAGTCGTGGCGATTCCCCATCCCGACTTTTTCTATGATTCTCGAAGCATTTTTATCTCTATCTTGCTCAGTACCACAACTTAGACAAAGCACTGAACGAACAGACAAATCGATTTTACCCCATTTAAAACCACAGTCCGCACAAACTTGGCTAGTAGGCTCCCACCTGCTAATTATTTGGAACTCTCTACCAAACTTCTCAGACTTAGATTCACAGAAAGTCCTAAACTCCCTCCACCCTTGCTGACTAATTGCCCTTGAGAGTTTCCGATTTTTTACCATCCCTGACACGTTTAAATCTTCCAAAATAATCACTTGGTTTTCGTTAACTACTTTAGTTGATAAATTATGTAGGAAATTTTTGCGGGTATCGGCCATGCGGTTGTGCAATTTAGCAATCTTAATTCGGGTTACATTTCTCCTTTTAGAGTCTTTTGGTTGGCGAGCCTCTTTGCGCTGGAGTTTGCGGATTTTTCGGTCTAAATTCTTATAGTTAGGGCTTTGGGCATTTTCACCATTGCTCATCACCGCCAAAGTTTTAATCCCTAAATCAATTCCGATACTTGGGTTTTGGGCCTCAGATTGAATTGGTTGAACTTCTACAACAAAACTTAGGAAATAACGATTTGCACAATCTTTGATTACTGTGACGGAGCTAGGTTCAGACGGTAGGGGTCTTGACCATATTGGTTTGACAATACCAATCTTGGCTAAATAAACACCGCCATTTTTTAGAGAAAAACCTCCAATCCTAAATCGTGCCGACTGGCTATTTGTTCTTTTCTTGAATTTAGGATAACCAACCTTACGACCTTTCCGCTTTCCTTTGCAGGAGTTAAAGAAGTTCTTAAAAGCTGCTTCCAAGTCCGCTACAGACTGCTGTAGAGGAATATTAGAAACTTCGCTCAACCAAGCTCTTTCTTCAGTTTTTTTCGCTTGGGTTATTACGATTTTTTGCAGTTCGGCCGAACTTGGCTTTTTTTCACACTGTTTACAGAGAGCTAGACTATCGTTCCAGATTACCCGAACGCAACCAAACAACTGAGCCAAGCTCTGCTGCTGTTGATTTGTCGGATAAAATCTGTACTTGAATCTCGCCTTCATGGTTATACTGAATATTGGTCAGTAGGTTTTATTATAAATTGGTTTGCAAGCAATGACAACTATTTACCGCCTTGAACGCCATTCTGTTACAGAACTTAAACTACACTTGGTCTGCGTGACAAAATACCGTCGGTCTGTATTCACGGCCGAAAGTATTGATTTGATTGAAAAATCGTTTCGAGACGTAGCCCAAAAAATGAACTTTCAAGTGCTAGAGTTCAATGGCGAAGGCGATCACGTTCATGTGCTGATCGAGTATCCGCCTAAATTGTCTATTTCTCAAATAGTTAACGCATTGAAGGGTGTGTCCAGTCGTCGTTATGGACAAGCTGGACACGAAAAACCCCATAAAGAAGCTTTGTGGAGTCCTAGCTATTTTGCCATTTCTGTAGGGGGTGCGCCCTTAGAAGTTTTGAAGGAGTATATTAGAAATCAGGAAAAGCCGTCCTAAAAGGACGGGGCTTGTGTCCCAATTTTTTGGTCAGGGACTCAGGGCTAAAGGCATGAAAGAACAGAGTTCGATCGCCAGACACAAGCCTCTGCACAAACAGCAAAGTATTGCTGTTGTACAAGGATACCAGTCCTAGATTAGCCAAAACAGCTCAGCAGACCAAATAAAATGAATGGGTATGTCTGTATTTATGTCAAGCCTGAGAGCGGAAAAATTTGCAAAAAAGAGCGCTCCCCAAGAAAAAATTACCGATCGGTAAAAAGTCAGATATTCTATATATTGTTCAATACCTGCTTTTTTGACGACTATCAAAATTTTTAAGACTTGAGACTAGCGTCATTGCTTGTAGTGCAAAGATGAAACGTTAGCCGAAATTTAAACAAGAAATCCACCTGCCTCCCCAGAACACCGCTGATGCAATTGCCAAAAGCCCTACGCCGGACTAAAATCGTCGCCACCATTGGCCCAGCAACTTCGGACCCACAAGTGCTGCGCCAGCTTATAGAAGCCGGTGCCACAACTTTGCGACTCAACTTTTCCCACGGAACAGAAGAAGACCACCAGCGCAGCATTCGCTTAATCCGGCAAACATCCTTTGAACTCAACCAGCCGGTAGCCATCCTCCAAGACCTCCAAGGCCCGAAAATTCGTTTAGGGCGCTTTGAGACAGGCTCTATAGTTGTCAAAAACGGCGATCCTTTCATTCTCACCAGTCGCCAAGTTCCCGGCACCGAACTCATTTCTTCCGTCACCTACGACCCCCTAGCAGACGAAGTTCCAGAGGGAGCAGTGATTCTGCTTGACGACGGCAAAGTGGAAATGCTGGTCGAAAAAGTAGACCGCGCGGCGCGGGAATTGTACTGTCGCGTCGTAGTCGGCGGGCCACTTTCCAACAACAAAGGCGTCAATTTTCCGGGAGTTTACCTGTCAATTAAAGCGCTGACTGATAAAGACCGCAAAGATTTAATGTTCGGCCTCGACCAAGGTGTCGATTGGGTGGCCCTGAGCTTTGTGCGGAATCCCCAAGATGTGCTCGAAATTAAAGAGCTCATTGCCAGTGCGGGCAAGCAAGTACCGGTGATTGCCAAGATCGAAAAGCACGAGGCGATCGAACAAATGGAGGAAATCCTCACCCTTTGCAACGGCGTGATGGTCGCCCGCGGCGATTTGGGAGTGGAACTGCCCGCCGAAGACGTGCCGATTTTGCAAAAGCGGCTGATTGCTACCTCCAACCGCCTGGGTATTCCGGTAATTACCGCTACCCAGATGCTCGACAGCATGGTAAGTAATCCCCGTCCCACCCGCGCCGAGATTTCCGACGTGGCAAACGCGATTCTTGACGGAACAGATGCAGTGATGCTCTCGAATGAAACTGCTGTCGGCAAGTTCCCCGTCGAAGCGGTGGCGACGATGGCGAGAATTGCGGTGCGGATGGAGAGGGAAGGAATTAAGCGGAATATTAGGAATGTAGAAGATATTGGTCGATCGATCCCCAACGGCATCAGCCAAGCAGTCAGCCAAATCTCCGAACAATTGAACGCCGCTGCCATCATGACGCTGACCAAAACCGGCGCCACAGCCCGAAATGTCTCGAAGTTCCGACCGAAAACTCCGATTTTGGCAGTTACTCCTCACGTAGACGTAGCCCGACAACTGCAATTAGTATGGGGAGTAAAACCCTTGCTGGTGCTGGATTTGCCCTCCACCGGCCAGACATTTCACTCTGCCATGACAGTCGCCCAGGAAAAAGAGTTAGTGTGCGACGGAGATTTAGTGGTGATGACCGCCGGTACTCTGCAAGGGGTTGCCGGATCGACGGATTTGATCAAAGTTGAAGTAGTGACAGCAGTTTTAGGCAAAGGCACCGGTGTCGGTTTGGGATCGGTGAGTGGCCTGGCCAGGGTTGCTCGCACGGCTGCGGATGTAGGCAATTTCCACCCTGGAGAAATTTTGGTAGTGGAACACACAAGCGTCGCTTTTGTGGAGATGATTCGGAAAGCTGCAGGTGTGGTGACGGAGGAGGACAGTTTGACTTCTCACGCGGCGATTATCGGTTTGCGCTTGGGCGTGCCGGTGATGGTGGGCGTAAAGAATGCCACGCGGGTAATTCGGGACGGAACTATGCTGACGCTGGATATGCAGCGGGGTTTAGTTTATTCCGGGGCCAGAGGCGGCTCAACTGACACGGAAGTGACCGTGTGAACTGTTGGTGAGCTAGGAGTTGTGGAATTTTGAATTAAATTCTACAACTCGTTGCTTTTTTCGCTTAGGTTGTGCTATAATTCAAAATTGTCTGTGCCGATGTAGCTCAGGGGTAGAGTATTCGATTCGTAATCGAACGGTCGTGGGTTCAAATCCCACCATCGGCTTTAGGTTTCAGCGATTTTTGTCTATGACTTGTCTATGATTGTTGCAAATCTGTAGCAAAACGCAGTTTAACTGCTCAAAAATGCTCTGGGTCAAGTAGCCGAGAGCATTTTTATTGGCCCTAAATCCTGGTGTGGTGGAGATGGTGAATTTTTTAAATCATATCGTTTCCGGTTGCATCGGTATTGTTCAAATGTCCAAACAGTCAGTTGTCATATCAATTCCGGTTGTATCGGAATGGTGAAACCGCAGAGGACACAGAGGATACAGAGAAAGGGAAGAGAGAGATGAATACAGGACGATGCCAACGGATTTGATATCCTATCGTTTCCGGTTGCATTGGAATAATAAAGTCGAGTCAACATTTAACACTCAACAATTCAGTTTTTCGACCCCTCCTTCTACAGTCAACAGTCAACAGTCAACAATTAACAGTCAACAGTCAACAGTCAACAGAGGACTTACATTCCTGACTAGAAACCGGGCATCGTATTACTTTGGGGGCCGGGGGATGCGAAAACTCAGGGGACTGAGGATTTGATTGAGAGTTCGCAGTTGTTCAGCAGTACCCAAACAAATCAGCATATCTCCTCCTTCGATCGCAGTTTCTCCAGTAGGCCCGACAATCAAAGTCCCGCCAGCGCGCCGCACCGCTAAAACCAAGGCCCCCGATTGCGATCGCAACTTGGCATTTCTCAAAGTTTGCCCTACGTAGACACAACTATTGGGATCGACCAGAAATTCTTCCATGTAAAAAGAACTGTCGGTGCCCGTCAAAACACCGTCTAAAAAATCCATAACTTGAGGTCGCAAAGCCGCCGCAGCCATGCGTTTTCCCCCGGTAATGTAGGGGGATACTACGGCATCGGCGCCGCCCCGCTGCAACTTCTTTACCGCTTCTTCTGTGGTGGCGCGGGCGATCGCCCGTACCTTCGGATTCAGAGTTTTCGCTGACAGGACAGTGTATAAATTCTCGGCATCTGAAGGCAAAGCTGCTACTATGCAAATTGCGCGATCGATCCCCACACTCAGCAAAATTTCGTCCAAAGTCGCGTCTCCTTGGACAGCCGTGTACCCCAGTGCCAAAGCTGCCTCAACCGACTGCACCGCCGAATCTATCACCACAAAAGAGATATATTCGGCCTGAAATTCCAAGGCAATTTGGCGGCCAGTGCGCCCAAAACCGCAGAGAATGTAATGCCCGATCAAAGAATCTACCAATCGTCGCTGCTGCCTAATTCTTGCTCCTTCTTGAAAATATCCTTCAATCAGCGCTTCTGTAAAGCGGTTGACGATGAAACCAATCACAATCACGCCCATCAAAATCAGCCATATGGTAAACATTCGCCCGCGTTGACCGAGGGGCTGAAGTTCACCGTAGCCGACAGTTGCTAAGGTAATTACTGTCATGTAAGCGGCATCTAGCAAAGACCATCTTTCCACTTGCCAATACCAGAGAGTACCCGTGCAAAAAATGCCGCCAAGGGCGAGGACTCCGTTTCTTAAGTCTTTTTGCAGGCGCTGGTACTTTTGTTCTAAAGTTGAATACACCGATCGGGCTGACCTATTACCTATTAGCTGCTACCAATTTTAACGATATCAGCCCTAGACGCAGAGGATCTCAAAAAGCCTGTTTTTGCCTAGATACTTTGCTGCAAAACTTAAGATTTTGAATTTTAACCAGGTTTTTTTTGCGTGAGTCCCAACTCAGTTCCAATCCCGTCGCAGAGGTGGCGATTGTTTGGATTGGCGATCGGATTTGTCTGAAAATAATTGCGGGCTCCATCGCAACCCTGCATCAACAAATCGTCTAGATTAAAATTCCACAGCATCACCGTACCGTCAGCACTAGCACTAGCGATCGCCTTGCCGTCTGGACTAAAACTCGCACTCCAAACAGCATCCTTATTACCTTTTAAAGTTTTGAGCAATGTACCGTCAATGTTCCACAGCCTCACCATTTTGTCTGTGCTTGCAGATAGCAACATTTGACTGTCGGGACTAAAGCTGATATTTGTCACTCCACTTGTATGCTTGAAAATACTTAGCGGTGTGCCGTCTTTGCTCCAAATTCTCGCAGTTCCCCCAGCACTTGCAGTCGCCAGCATTGCTCCGTCTGGACTGAAAGCTACACTCATTATTTTATCACTTTCAATCTGTAAAGTTCTGAGCAATTTGATATCGGTGCTTGCTTCAATTGACTGCTGTTTTTGCAACTTTTCCACAATCTTTCTCAAACTCCAAAGTTTAACAGTGCCATCAGTAGCAGCCGCAGCAATTATCTGGCCGTCTGGGCTAAAACTCGTGCTGGTTATCCAACCTCGCTCCACTTTTAAACTTAACAATTTTTCACCGTTTATTTTCCAGAGTTTAACTGTTCCATCGGCACTTGCTGAAGCAATGATTTTACCATCTGGACTAAAAGAAACGCTTGTTATTTGACTGCGGTGTCCTTTTAAATCATGAATCAATTTGCCATCTCTTTGCCAAATTTTGAGAGTTTGGTCGTCGCTTGCAGAGACAATTATCTGACCGCTAGGACTGAAAATTGCCCTGATAATTTTATCAGTATGCCCGGTCAATGTTGCTTGCAAAGTTCCATTATTTTGCCAAAGTTTGATATAATTATCATCGGTAGCAGTCACAATTGTTTGACTGTCGGGACTGAAACTCGCGAAAGCAAGGGTACTGGCTTGAGTCTGCAAGCGGCGGCGTTCCCGAAAGTTGTAAACTGCCTGTTCGAGGGCGATCGCCACTCGCATCTGAATATCTGAACTCACTCCGAGCGATCGTTTCATTTCTGTAACAGCTCTGATGCTTTCTAGCAGAGCTTCGTCTTTTTTATCCGCAGCAAATAGCGTTTCTGATAGCAAACTGAGAGTGAGAATTTTGTGGTTTCTTTCTTCGATGGACGGTTTTACCCAAAAATTTACTATCAGGATTGATATTAATATGACTGCGGCTCCTGTAACTGTTTGCACTCTCAGTTGTTGCTCGCGCCAAAGTTTAGCTGCAATCACTTTTTTCTGCTTTTGTGCCTCGCTTAGTTCCTCTAGTAACTTTTTTTCGCGGCGCAGTTGTTCAATTTCAGCTTGAGTTTGTTTTTCGCGATCGCGCAATTTGGCAAATTCCGCTTCTTGACTTGCACCTAAAAATTGATAATCTTGGGTGTTCAAGCTTTTATTTGCCGCCCACTGTCGGGCATCTTCCAGTGCTTGACCGCGCAACAAGCGAGATTCGTCTTGACAATTTGTAGCTATCCATGCTGTTAGGGATTCAGCATAGGGGCGCAAGTCGCCAAGTGCTTTTTCTACCCAGTTATGGCTGAATATAGCTGCGTAAATGCGGTTGGATACGGTTAATTTCCCCGCTCGTTTTACTACTAATCCGCTCAGCCGCAATTCTGTTTGTTCGGGAGTATCATCCGCCCAGATTCCCTCTACCAGGGCGGGCACGGGGGCACCGCCCCTACAATCGGGGGGTTCTGAAGGTTGCTGATTTCCACTCAGTTGCTGTTCGGTTTGTTCGGGAGTATCATCGGCGCAGATCCCCCCTGCCCCCCTTAACAAGGGTAATTCTGGCATTTTCTCCCCCCTTATTAAGGGCAGAGCTGTTTCATTCTCAGAAAAACCAGGGTTTTGTAGGGGCGGTGCCCCCGTGCCCGCCCAGCCCATAGACGAGCGGGTCGGGGTTTCAGATATCGGGGCAACCACGGGGGGATTGCCCCTACAAGAGAATGAAACAGCCCCCCTTATTAAGGGGGGTTGGGGGGGATCGCAGGGTGGCAATATTTTTTGATATAGTCCTAATAACCTACTGGCGCGGTGCGGACTTCTGAGAAGGCGATCGCGAATTGTTTTGATGTGTACCGGTTCATCGGATGATTCCCAATTATCAATAATATGAGATTGCACTATCTCGCTAATTAATAATTGATTTGGAGTAAAATTTTCAGTTTTGCTTTCATCCGTTGAATCTGATATAATAGAAGCGGACGCTAAGCTTTTTACATGGTGCAAAATCAGCTTGCAAAGCTTTTGAGTCAAAAATGGCTGCCCTCCCGTCCAGTCCAAAATCTCTTTTAAAACTTCTTGAGGATTCTCTACTTTTCCCTCAAATCCCTTTGCTAAAGGCAGAGCTTCCTGTAAGTTAAAACCGTGCAATTCAATAGGTAAGCCGATATTAAAGGGGGTGCGAGTTGCATCGCTAATTAAATCCGATGGCGTAGCTACTCCCAGCAAAGCAAATGTAATGCGCTGGTATTCTGAATTGTGAGCGCGTTTATTGTAGCAACATCTAATTAATGCAAAAAAATCGTCTAGCGGTTCTTGGAAACTCAGGACGCTATCAATTTCATCAATAAAAATGACCAGGTTTTGAGAAATTTTGACCAGCAGCAATTCTTCAATTAACTCTCCTAAGCGCTGCACCGGCGACATCAACTCTCTCTCCCGCCACCAAGCCATAAACTCGACGGGGTTAAACAGGTTGAAGCTGCACAAGAGTTTGTAAGCGACGCCGCCGTACCACTTATCTAGAGAGACTTGCTGGTTTCCAATGTCCGAAAGGTCGATCGTAGCACAGGCAATGCCATCAGCCGAGAGCTTTTGTACAGTTCGCACCAGCAAACTGGATTTGCCCATTTGTCGGGAATTGAGCACGTAACAAAACTCTCCAGCTTTGAGGGCTTGATAAAGTTCTGAGTCAGCTTGTCGCACTACATAAGTAGGTGCATTTTGCGGGAGACTGCCGCCGATTTGATATTGGTAATCGACTGTCATGATCTAGCCTATAATTAAATTATTTTGTCACTTCTGTTGTGCCTTGACCGCAAATAAGCTTGCCATTTTGATAAGTTGGTTCCGCTGGTTCAATTGTACCGGGAGAATCTGATTGGCACAATATGGATATTGTTATTATTTCATCTTTAACAACATTTGGAAGAACTTCTTTCTCATGAACTACAAAGACACCGCCGACACAGCTTTTCAAGTCTTTTTTCTTGGATAACCCATAATTAAATGCTGTTTTTTTAGTAGCGATCACTGAATATTTGCAGTTGGCGGTTTCTGTTTTGATGCCCATTTCTAAAGCATTAACAGAAGTGGCAAAAGCACCTTTTTCGGCAAAGTGAGCGTGCTGAACTCTGTTCATTGACCTTACATACTGTTTTGGTTCCACTTGCTTTGCCTTCCCAGCCTGACGCAGAAATGATGGCCGCTCGATCGCAACAATTATTCCAAATAACATCAAAAGCAATAAGCATCCGTAACCTTTATATGCAATACTATTTGACTTATAATGTTGTTGACTCATGGTATTGTATCCTCTCTGTTTGTAGTAAGGACTTTAGTCCTTAAAAAGTGAATTAAAGGGCGATTTTAACTCGTAATCGGCTGTGATTATCCGCCCTAGAGTTAGATTATTTGGTCACTTCTGTTGTGCCTTTACCGCAAATCAGCTTGCCATTTTGATAAGTTGGTTCTGCTGGTTTAATTGTACCGGGAGAATCAGCTCCGCACAATATGGATATTGTGTTTGTTTTATTTTTACCAAGAACTACAAAGACACCGCCAACATAATTTTTAAGAGATTTATCCTTACATAATGCATAATTAAACACTGCTTTTTTAGTCGTGTGGGCTGAATATTTAAAGTGGGATGTCTCGGTCTCGGCTTTTAAACCAATTTCTAAAGCATCAAGAGAAGTGGTAAAAGTGCTTTTTTTGGCAAAATAGGCTTGCTGACCTTTGTTAATTGAGCCAATATACGCTTTAGCTTCAGAATTCTTTGCCTGGTGAGCCTTCCGACTGAACTCGCCATACTTCATATCCATAAAATTAGAAATCCAGATTAAAGACATCGAAATAGTCGGTGCAATCAACATGAAAACTAGAAGGTTTTTACAACCACTTAATCCGGGCTTCTTTGATTTATAATTTTGTGTTTTCATGGTATTATCTCCTGAGTATTTGTAGTAATAATTTGAGTTCTAGACATCTCAATTGAATGCAGGGCTGTTTCATTCTCAGAAAAACCAGGGTTTTGTAGGGGCGGTGCCCCCGTGCCCGCCCAGCCCATAGACGAGGGCGATTCCCTACGGGATAGCTTCGCCGCGCGTGGGGGCATTGCCCCTACAGGGGTTTCAGATATCGGGGCAACCACGGGGGGATTGCCCCTACAAGAGAATGAAACAGCCCTGCAATTGAATGTCGATTTGATATTGGTAATCGACTGTCATTATCTTCCTTCTAGTTAGATTATCTGGTCACTTGTGTTGTGTCTTTACCGCAAGCAATTTTACCATTTTGATAAATTGGTTCTGCTGGTTTAATTGTACCGGAAAAATCAGCTTGGCACAATATGGATGTTGTGGTTATTTCCTCTTGAGCAGCATTTGGCTCAACTTCTTTAGCAGGAATTACAAAGACACCACCGACATAGCTTTTAAGGTCTTTTTGCTTTGAAGATCCATAATTAAATGTTGCTTTTTTTGTGGTCACAAGGGAATATTTGTAATTTTCTGTCTCGGTTTTAATGCCAATTCCTAAAGCCTTAACAGAAGTGCTAAAAACACTTTTTTCTGCCAAATAGGCTTGCTGACCTTTGTTGATTGATCTAACATAGTCTCTGGCTTCCGCTTGCTTTATGTTCCTAACCTTCTTCAGAAATGATGGTCTAACCAGCAAAACAAATACTCCAATCATGATTAAAAGCACTAAGCATCCACCAACATTCGATGCAAGGCTAGCTGATTTAGAATGTTGTTGACTCATAGTTTTGTATCCTCCCTGTTTGTAGTAAAGACTTTAGTCCGGTAAATCTCAACTGAAAGCCGATTTGATATTAGTAATCGACTGTCATTATATTGCGTAGAGTTAGATTATTTAGTCACTTGTCTTGTGCCTTGACCACAATCAATTTTACCCTTTTCATAGGTGGGTTCCGCTGGTTTAATTGTACCGGGAGAATCAGCTTGGCAGAATATGGATATTGTTGTTATTCCATCTTTAGCAGCATTGGGTTCAACTTTTTTAACAGGAACTCGAAAGACACCGCCGACATAACTCTTAAGTTGTAGTTGCTTGGAGACTCCATAATTAAAAGCAGTTTGCTTTGTGGCGCGAAGTGAATACTTGTAATTTGTTGTCTCCGTTTTTATCCCAAGTTCCAAAGCATTAACAGAAGTAGAAAAAACACTTTTTTCGGCAAAATATGCTTGCTGAGCTTTGTTCATTGAGCTAACATACTGTTTTGCTTCTGACTGCTTGCTTCTATTGGTATTATTTAGATAAAATGGCAGAGCTATCCCATTCAATACTCCAATACCGGCTATAAGTAATAAGCATCCACAACCGCGACAAGCTGCATTGCGAACTATTGATTCTTGATTGTTAGTCATGGTGTTGTCTCCTTAAATGGTATATACAATGCGAATTAAAGTCGGCGAGGCAGAGCCTCTGGAACTGCGTTACCAGGAAGAGCCTGGTAACGAGGAAAACGAGGAAATACTAATCTCTAAGCTCGCAGCTTTTGTACTTCTTTCCGGTCAATGGATGTGGGCTGAACGACTTTACTGCCGATCGCAAAATCGCGCAATTCCACCCTCGTAAACTTCACACCCCAAGGATCTGTCGTTGTATCCAACTCTTCCACTAAAGCATTATTAATCTCATGTCGAGCCGTGTAGAGTTCCTCGACAGATAATTTAGCAAGGTGAGTCCGAATTGAAAGAATCAGCATATTTAACATCGCTTCCTTGAGATTCTGCACCTTGTAGGACGCTTTTTCTAAGTCAATGATTCGCCAGTACACAATAAAATCAACGGTGACGGCAACCCGATCGCGCGTTGTGCATTCTTGCGGTGACAGCCTTAAAATTTGCTCGCGCAGAGTTTGTTTATAGGCGACTTGCTCGACAAAGGGAATCAAAAAGGTTATACCCGGTTCGAGTTTTTTTCGATCGTACTTTCCGAAAATTTCCACTAACGCCTCATCTCCTTGACGGACAATTTTTACGCTGCTGGCTAAGGATACTCCGGTGATGGCAAGCAATACCGTCAAAAAATAGTGATACATAGTGAATCTCCTGGTAAATAGTTGACAGTTGATAGTTGACAGTTGACAGTTGATGGTGATTTCTTAGTCCGCGAAGGCGGACTTTGTTTGTGTAGAAGCGATTTCAATCGCCGAGTCATAAAAGAGCTGAGATTTAGCTGTTGATGTGAATTAATCTGTCAGGTACAACAATCAGCGTGTTTCCTTCGCGGCGCAAAACATAAACTTTTTGTCTGGGTGCGATCGCCCCTTGGGAATCTTCATTGCGGGCTTTCCACGAAGCCCCTTCATAAATCACCATTCCGGTTTCTCCGGGGAAAATTTCGGAGATTGTTGTCGCTTCCGTTGCTTCGGGAATGACAAACTTTTTGCGAACAATAAAAATTGGTCTAATCCAGATGCTCAGCGCGAGAGCTATCCCCATCCAGTAGAAGATTTGCCAGTCAAAATCTTCATACATTATGTTCGCCCAACTAAATTGAAATGCTACCGAACCTCTCCACAAAATAAATGATTCAATTACAGCCGAAGCTCCCATCATTAGCAGGTAAAATCTGTATTTTTGGGGCTGAGTTTTGATGATTAATAGCTCCATCGCACTAAGCACAACTCCGAGCAGCAACCAGAATAGGGGCGGGGTGAAGGCGAAACCTGGTTGATTAGTGGCTGAGGCCAGCGACCAAATTAGGATAGAATACACAATGCTTTTACCTCGTTTTGATGGGATTCAACCTTGTTATTTCTAATCTAATCAGGTGGCTATTTGAGTTGGCGACTGAGTTATTTGAAAATTCATCGACTTTTCATCGACTTTTCATCGACTTTAGGGGCGGTTGGCATTTATGATGGTTTCAGTGTTTTGATTGTGATAAGCAATGCCACGATCGCTAAGGGTGCGCGAAGAGTGCATTCGCGCAGTTAAATCCTGTCTCCTGAGAAATGGCTTCCCCAGTCAGAAAATCCTGGCTGAGGATTTAGGGATGGCCCAATCTACTGTCAGCCATTTTCTGAATGGCAAACCTGTGGATTATGCCAATTTCATCGAAATTTGTCGCGGATTGGGGCAGGAATGGCGCGATATAGCCGATTTTGAGGCGAATTCAGAGCCAGAGGAGGTAGTGCTGGTGAGGGCAAAAGTGGCGATCCTCTTCGAGGGCTTAGCCAACGTCCGATCGACCTCACACAAAACCCTTGCTCAGCAGTTACACCAAGCTTTGAGTGCGGGAGGCCACGAGGTCTTTTTTATTAACAACAGCAGCGACTCAGGCTCATATTTAAAGCGTTGCGATTATTTGCTGTTGCTGATTTCCGAAGAATCGGCCGCGAGCGAAATGATATTGGAACAAGTGCAGCTAGCCAAGGAATTGCACAATCTAACTGCTCATAAACCCGCAATTTTACCGATTTTAGTTGAATTAAATACACCGCTTTCTTTTGATTTACTGAGCTATTTAGCAGGAATTCAGCCCTGGCTGTGGCGCGGTGTTGGCGACTCATTTAAGTTAATATCACAAATTTTAACCATTATCAAAGAAGGTCGCACATCGTTAACTGCCGATCATGAATTGGCTGTAGAATGGCAAGTAATTACTAGCACCAAACAGTCAATAAGTCAACCCCTGCCAGCCGCGCCGCCAGAATTGCCGGGAGGACAAGTTGAACTCACTTCTTGTTTTTATATCGATCGCCCTCCGATCGAATCCCGCTGTTACGAGACGATCGCCCAACCGGGAGCCCTGATCCGCATAAAAGCACCCAGACAAATGGGCAAAACTTCCTTGATGGCGAGGATTTTGCATCACGCAGAAGCGCAAGGTTCTCGCACGGTAGCGCTCAGTTTTCAGCTAGCAAATCGGAAAATATTCGCTAATTCAGATACATTTTTGCAGTGGTTTTGTGCTAGCATCGGTCAAGAGTTAGGAATGCTGGAGCAGTTGCCCAAGTGTTGGGAATTAGCCGATTTGATTGGCAGCAATCAGTGCTGCAAGGCTTATTTTGAACAGTATTTGCTGTCTGAATCCTCAAAACCTCTGACGTTAGGCTTGGATGAGAGCGATCGCCTGTTTGAATCACCGGAAATTGCTGATGATTTTTTTGGCTTATTGCGAGCTTTGCACGAAGAAGCAAAACGGCGAGATATTTGGAAAAAGTTTCGTTTGATTGTGGTGCATTCCACAGAAGTTTATATCCCGCTGGATGTGAATAAATCTCCTTTTAATGTGGGTTTACCGATTGAATTACCTGAGTTTAATTCGCAGCAAGTGCAAGATTTGGCTAAACGGCACGGCTTGAATTGGAGTGGGAATGAAGTTGCAGAATTGATGGGGTTAGTGGGCGGAAATCCTTATTTAGTGCGGCTAGGAATGTATCATATTTCGCGTCAAGATGTGACTTTAGATCGGTTAGTGAAAGAATCTGCAACTGAAGCGGGAATTTACAGCGATCATTTGCGGCGCCATTTATGGAATTTAGAGAAATATTCGGAATTAATGGAGGCGATGAGAGAAATTGTTAGTGTTTCCCAGCCAGTTAGATTGAGGTCAGAATTGGGGTTTAAGTTAAATAGTATGGGGTTGGTGAAATTGGATGGAAATCATTGCATTCCGAGATGTCGGTTGTATCAGGAGTATTTTGGCGATCGGCTATAAGCCCAGAGAAACCGGGTTTCTGAGGAAAAATCTCAGGTTGATTGCCAAGTCTTGGCCAGAAACCCGGTTTCTAACCCTGGGATAACTCCAGAGAAACCGGGTTTCTGAGGAAAAATCTCAGGTTGATTGCCAAGTCTTGGCCAGAAACCCGGTTTCTGTCACAGGTGTGTGTTGCGTAAGTCCCAGAAAAGTCGATGAGAAGTCGATGAGAACTCACTCAACTTCTCAAATAGGCACGTGATTTAATAAAAATAGAGTAGAAGCAAGGCGCAGTAGGTGAGGTTTGCAAGCCCCACCGCACTCAATGGACTGGATGAAAACGACGCTAAAAATAACTTGCTTGTTTTTCTTGGCATCGACTGTTCGATTAGGCGATATTAGACAAGCTACGCCTGCACTCGCTGTTTGACTCTATAGCAATCCTAAATGATTCAGATAAATTTGTAGGGGTAGTGCTACCCCTACTCCCCGTGCCTACCCCCTATCTATAGGGCAACCACGGGGGGATTGCCCCTACAATAATTATGAGAATGATTTAGGATTGCTATAGAATCCCCATGTGTTTACGCTGGGGAGTATGTCAATCACTTGAAAACTACTCTGCTAACACATTTTGACAACTACCATGCAGCTTAAAAAAAATCCTCAACTCGATGCACTCAACAAACAAGCAGTATCGAGAACAACCATGCAGCTTAAGACAAACCCTCAACTCGATGCACTCGATAAAAAAGCGGAATATTCAGAAAAAAATATTCTCCCTGACAAAAAACGTAAATCATGGGTAGGAATCTTACTGAGGATCACTTTTATTTACTTTCCTCTGGGCAGCATAATAGTTGGTGCGATCGCCCTCCCTTCTTTTGTCGGTTGTGGTGGCAAGGCGAAGCAATCAGAAGGTAAACAATATGTTAGCTCAATGAACAAAGGTCAACAAGCAATATACGTCGAGGATGGCGCATTTTCCAATTCCGTTAATGCCCTAGGCCTCGGCATTAAAACTCAGACAACAAACTATAACTATTCAACCATATCTACCAAAAATGCTGCGTTTAGTTATGGTGTAGCCCGCAGCAATAATCTTCGTAGCTATGTCGGGGCTGTCTTTTTAGTACCTGTTTCCCAAGCAGCTAACAAAGGGAAGACTACTGTCTCCATTCTGTGTGGAGCAAATTCTCCTGGAAATACCCAACCGTCTGCTCCTATCCTTCAGAATGGTAATCCTGTCTGCGCTGCTGGTAGTAGCGACGTGCTTAAGTAAATATCGACATTAATGATAATCTCATGTTACCTGAAATTGTCAAAGGCTTCATCATCTTAGCTTGCATCTTCATTCCCCTCGAAAGAATCTTTTCCTTGCACAAGCAAAAGATATTTCGTTTCGGATGGGAAACCGATGCCACATATTTTTTTACAGGTCACTTTATTGGTACATCAGGCGCTATTGTTGTGACTGTAATTTTGTCGCTGATGACTAATTTACTCAACCCGGAATTGCAAAGCAAGGTAGCATCTCAACCTGTGTGGTTGCAGTTGGCAGAAGCAGTTATCGTTTCAGATATGGCATATTATATTGCTCACAGACTACTGCATGAAGTACCCTGGCTTTGGCAATTTCATGCAGTCCATCACAGCATTGAACACATGGATTGGTTAGCAGCAGTGCGGGTGCATCCCTGCGAGCAAATCTTTACTCAGATTTGCAAAATTATGCCTCTTTACTGGTTGGGATTTACCAAGGAGAGTTTGGTAGTTTATGCTCTTTATTCGGCGGCGATCGCTTTCTTAATTCATTCTAATATTAAATTAAAATTTGGCATCCTAAAATGGTTCGTAGCAACCCCACAATTTCATCACTGGCATCACAGTAAAATTCCCGGAATAAACAACAAAAACTTTGCTGTTCAGTTGCCACTGTTAGATTTGCTATTTGGCACTATCTATATGCCAGCCAAAAAAATGCCTCATAAATATGGAATCTCTGATTCTATACCTGCGGGATATGTCGGACAAATTTTCTATCCATTTTCAAGGATGATTAAAAATGCTAGATAAAAATGCAAAACCAGGTATTAATCGCTATTCTCGCTTTTTGCTGGCAATTATGGGTTTTGGCTTGACGAGTGTTGCTTCTGTGGGTGCAGTTGCCCTATTTCATCACATGGACATCCTAACTTTTATCGCCAGTTTAAATACGAAACAAGTAACTGTTG
This sequence comes from Microcoleus sp. B7-D4, assembly GCF_036705125.1. Lineage (NCBI taxonomy): Bacteria > Bacillati > Cyanobacteriota > Cyanophyceae > Oscillatoriales > Microcoleaceae > Microcoleus > Microcoleus sp. B7-D4. The sequence continues at coordinate 41,912 of NZ_JAUBTT010000023.1, read as the reverse complement.
CTCAATTGCAGCAGGGTAAGTTGAAACCAGTGATTTTGATCGATGTGCGATCGCCCGAAGAATACGCGGAAGATCGCATCGGTGAAAGTCCGCTGGTTCCCCTAACTGATATTGAGTTAGGGTTCGGTGTCAAGCAGGTGCAATCCATTGTCAAAGCAAGGGTTAAATCCGATCGACCTCAGCCGATAATTGTACTTTATTGTGCCAGAGGAGGGCGATCGGTTAAAGCATACAAACAGTTGGAAAAAGTCGCTCGGTATTCCCAAGAATCTGCGGGAAATGAAACTAATAAGATTAAGGATATTAGCCTGAATGTTGTTGTCCTTTCAGGAGGGATCAAAGCGTGGCGGCAAGCAGTGCAGGCTCCAAAAGATGCCCAGATATTAGCCCCAATTACTTTGCGGAGCTTGATAAAGTCTCCGTCAGTCACCCTGCTTTCGGAATGAATCGGGGCAGTTGTGACCAAATGGATTTCTGTCAAATCTCTATCAATAGAAAGGTGTATCGTCCTGACAGATTAGCTATCTTCAAGAAAAGTAGCCATAATCCTCAGCAATCTGCAACGGTTGGCTGTTTTGGCAGGCAGCACAATAATTAGAGTTAGCATAACTTGATTCCATGCAAAACACGATAGAGATACTTCCTTCTTCAGACTCGCGGAGCCTTTCCAAAAAGCAATCCGTACTCCCAAATTATGAAGCAGCCGATCGCCAATTTGTCAATTTGCTAGAAGTCGAGGATTTAGACAAGACGGTGGCGACAAAACCGTTACTTGTCAGCGATTTTGAAAGCGCGATCGCCTTTGCAATTCAAGCAGCTTACCAACAGGAACCGGGCGATGAGGCCGCTCACCGCTTCTTGCAGCGCATACTTTACCGTATCAACCGCCTCAACTTGTTTTGGTACGACGATTTGCGCCGCTACAATAACGAACGATCGCACTATTTGCGTTCCGTGCGCGATCGCATTGAGGAACCTTGGCAGCAGTGGGAAATCGCGCAAATCGACGTTGCAGCGCTGCAAAAATTGCCGGATGTCAAGCAAGCCCTGCGCGATCGCGCGGCCGCCGATGTCGATCCTCCTTTGAACGAGAGCGATCGCTATTTGCGGGAACAGATGACTGAAGAGGGATACAAACACCTACTGGCGATCGCCTCCTTCGACGGTTTAGTGGAAGCCAGCCGTGTTTCTCGCATCATCGGCGGTGCCGGCAACGAAATTCAGTGTACCCTTACGCGAGTGCTGATCGAAGAATACGGTGGCGGTCGCCTCCCCCGCAAGCATTCGACCTTTTTTGCTCAAATGCTGGCTGAATTCGATATGAGTACGGAACCGGAAGCGTACTTCGATTTAGTGCCTTGGGAAGTGCTCGCAAGCATTAATCACAACTTTCTGCTGACGGAACGCAAGCGCCATTTTCTGCGCTACAACGGCGGACTAACTTATTTTGAGGTGGCGGGGCCTGTCGCTTACCGCAATTATCTAGCCGCCGCCCAGCGTCTGGGCCTCTCGCAGGCTGCGATGGGTTATTGGGAACTGCACATCAAAGAAGATGAGCGTCACGGCCGCTGGATGTTGGATGAAGTGGCGATCCCGCTGGTTGACAGATACCCGCAGGAGGCGTGGGAGCTGGTGTTGGGGTACGATCAGGAGAAGTCGATCGGCGATCGGGCTGGGGCTGCTGTAGTGCGATCGATCCAAGCTGCAGAACGGAATTAACAGCTATATCCTAGGGTGGGTCAGAGACTGATGCACCCTATATCTTGCACCGTTCTCAATAAGCCTTTTAGGAACAGGCTTTTCGGCCTGTTCCACAAAGAGTGTATTTCTTGTGGAACAGGCATCTTGCCTGTTGCTGACCATAGTGGAACAGGCATCTTGCCTGTTGCTAACCATAGTGGAACAGGCATCTTGCCTGTTGCTGACAATGGTGCAACATCCCAGATGCACCTTACCAGGCCTGTATTTTAGAATGCTGTCATTAACTTAATGAGCTCGATCGACAAATCTCTTTGCGACTTTTGGTGCTTCTTAAACAAAACTCCAGCCAGCAGATAGATGTTTTCCGAATAAAAAGCCATTCCCTGTTCTCTGAGAGTGGCGATCGCGCTTTTCACCTTGGGTTCCGAGCTATAATAGCCAAAATTTAAAGGTGCAATTTCAAAATTCGCAACCGAGTAGCCTCGATCCAAGGCATAATCGATCAAACCCACAGGATTAGAATAGCTAGAAACCATCAGCAAAACTTCGTCGCTGCCCAAAGACAAAAGTTTCTTAGCAATTGTCGAACCATCACTCCCTCCGTGCAACAGCGGCTGGTAAATCTTATCATCCACCGCCGGCAAGTAAGGCGGATTTGAGATGACACAATCCGCCGACTCGTATAAAGGCGAATCAAAAAAAGAGCAATTGTTGACTGTGTATCGTTCGCTCAGTTCATATTGCTTAATTTGAGACTGAGCAATTTTCCAAGCTACATTATTTAGCTCAAATCCCTGTATTGTCCCATCAAAATCACTTCTCAGCAAAGACTTAATAACAGGACTTCCCTCTCCTGAACCAAACTCTACGATAAGTCGAGAATTGTCACTAGCATTTAACACTAAACTTTCCAAGCAGTGCGCGTAAAAATCCGATTCTTCCGGGCAGTGGAATACCTGTTTCAGAGGATGGGATGAAGTGAGCATAAATTCTGTAACCAAGTTGACTATTTTAAAAGTATCGAATAAGTAATATTCCAGCCATCTGTCGCAAGAGCTATTTTCTCAACTTGTACAATCTATCTATTCCTGTTTTACCTTGTGCGATCGAATAACTATTACTGCCGGCAGATTATCCAATTAACTAGATTAATCCGATTGACAGATTGCAATTAGAGCGATTGCTGGTGAGATAGTACCTAAGCAAATAATTGTAAATTTTAATAGTGTCAGATATGACCTTTTTTAATTATTCAGTTCCCCCTCTGCGCCGGAAACAGATTAACATCGAACTTCAGGATTTAGAAGGGCTTTGGCAGGTTCAGTTTCCCCTTGGCAAAGATCGATTTTATTCACAATTTTATACTTGTCTCGATCGAACTTGCTTGCTGTGGAGCTTGCTGTTAATAGCCATGTTCGGCACAGCACAATTTTTTTCTGTGAGTTGGATGCTGCAAGCCGGTTTGTGGTCAGCGCTCAGCCTCGTAGGTACAGCAGCAATGGTAAGCATGACATACTCTTGGGTCACAATAGAACGCCTGATTTGGGTGCTTTACGGTTGGGTAATACTAATGTTATTAGGATTGCTGCTGACCGATTTAGCAATTTTTCTCAGTTGGGGAAAAGTATTGGCGAATCTCTGTCCCCTGTGGTTGGGAATGAGCGGAATTGGGTATTTGGGGACTGGATTCGCAGTGCGATCGCGCGCGCTTTTAGCGGCAAGTTTATTTCACCTGTTGGGAATATTAATTTTACCTTACACGGGGGGTTGGCTTTTCCTATTTACGGGAGCCATAATGGTATTTAGCTTGCTCGTTTTAGCCGAATTGCAATGGGATATGCGCCAGCCTATGAACAGGCTCGATTAACTTGTGTACCACCGCGATTCCAACAGCTATCTCCAACAGCTATCAACGTCAAGCATTAACCACAAGTGATGAGTAGATTGCTAATGACTCATGATATCATGCCCGCTAGCATAACGTCACTGCGATTGGTGGGTAGTGAGGATGCTTCGTTCTCATCAAAACTTGAGGAATGAAGCCCTCACTACACAGCGAATAGGGGTTATGTTAGCGGACACGATATTACTAAAGGGTGATAACTAATTGCCACCAGACTGTACAGATTTGCGGGTTTGGTTAGTATCATCACCCTTGTGATGCCACGTGCCACCTTCTTGAACATATTCAGATTTTACACTGTTCCAAGCAACGCTAGTAGCACCATCTGCGCTCATTCCATCTTCGCTAGCGCTCTTAAAAGCAGCCTGAAAAATTTGTTTAGCTCCTTGGGGGAGTTCTTGTGCTTCCGAAGGTAAGGTGTCAAATTGTTGTTCTGGCATAATGACCTCTAATTATTAAACATAAATGTAATCTTATATACGAGAAGCAACTACTTTCCTCTCTCTAAAAGCAAGTTTTAAACCGCATTTTTCTCATTCTGAGGACAGATGTAATATTAAATTTATTCTGCTCCTCGAAGGCAAGGGGCTTGCGGTTGCTGGTTGGGCAGGATTTGGGTAATTTCCTTGCTTAAACATCGATTAATATGATTTCGGCTTTTTAACTTGCGAACTTAGAAAAAGCAATTAACGTTAGATAGCGAATTCTGGTAATAATTCGATGCAGCATAGTTAAAGTCCGCTTGGGAAAGGTGTTAGAGAACAAGCGCTCTCTGGCATAGTTTTCGCTTGACTATCTCAGAGTTTAGCCGATCGCACTCACAAGCAATTCTCACGAGTGCGCCGCCGCTGGTTAATTTAATCTCGCGCGGGTCGGACTCGGATAGCCCTCAGTTCGCCTTCCTGTTTGAGGCCACTCAAATCCCAGTCAAAAGCCTTGCTGCTAGGGGGTTGCAGGTGTTCTGGAGACTCTGATCGGTCGATCGGGCGTTTTGAGATAATTTAGTTTCTGGGAAAGTTTGAACGGTATTCTGCCAGTGCCCAAATTGCCAGCAGCAAGTTAAGGAAAAATAGCGATCAAAAAATTTTTAAACTAACTCATCTGGCGCAGTGCTAAGCCAAAATTGATGGTGATAAAATCAATAATTTCTGGCTCAAAGCACCAGCCGCCGGAGAAAATTTATAGGAAGAAGCGGCCGCTTGTCTCAGAAACCGGGTTGATGCTTATATGTCTCGTTACTCAACCCAAAATTTTTCAGATCAACCCGCTTTTTATCCCCCGTACACAAATTTTTAGAGAGCTAGTCTGCCGCTCAATCAAATTTCATCCACCACCTGAAATAAAAAGCCATTTTGTCAAATATTCCTAAAGATGAATGGCGAAGTTGAAGCATAAGTAATAGCTTATAAACTGTTAACGTAGCGGTGTAATTAATCAGGGAAAAATCATCAAGGGAACGGGACTAAATTTGCCCCCTTACCTTCATTATTCCGCAGCGAAGGTTAGAAAATTTGCACGTTACGCTGTCAATTTGACCCTGCGGTTTTGGCATCACAAGCGATCGCAGCACTCTATGCAAAAGCAAGCATTACCATGAAATCTTCTAAATTGTTGAAAGTTGTTTTAGCAAGCGCTTGTACTTTAGGTTTAGCAACGGTTTCCTTAGCAGTGCCTGCTTCAGCCCAGTCGGGCGGTGCTGGCGGCGGTGCTGGCGGCGGTGCCGGCACAGGCACAAGCGGTACAAGCGGTACAACCGGTACCGGTACAACTGGCACGGGTACAAGCGGTACGACAGGCACAAGCGGTACAACGGGTACAAGCGGTACGACAGGCACAAGCGGTACAACGGGTACGACTGGCACGGATACAACGGGTACAAGCGGTACGAGTGGCACCGGTACAAGCGGTACAACGGGTACGAGTGGCACCGGTACAACGGGTACAACGGGTACGACTGGCACGGATACAAGCGGTACAACGGGTACAAGCGGCACGGGTACAACGGGTACAACGGGTACAACCGGTACGAGTGGCACCGGTACAACGGGTACAACGGGTACAACGGGTACGACTGGCACGGGTACAACCGGTACAAGCGGTACGAGTGGCACGGGTACAAGCGGTACAAGCGGTACAAGCGGTACGACTGGCACGGGTACAAGCGGTACAACCGATACGACTGGCACGGGTACAAGCGGTACAAGCGGTACAAGCGGTACAAGCGGTACCGATACAACCGGTACAAGCGGTACAAGCGGTACGACTGGCACGGGTACAAGCGGTACAACCGATACGACTGGCACGGGTACAACTGGTACAACTGGTACGACTGGCACGGGTACAAGCGGTACAACCGATACGACTGGTACAACTGGTACAACCGATACGACTGGCACCGGCACAACTGGTACAACTGGTACGACAGGCACCGGCACAACGGGTACAACCGGTACAACCGATACCACATCGACGCCGGCTGATACTAATTCTGGAGTTTTGAGTGCTCGGCGCGATAGCCCCAACAATTTCGGGTGGCTGGGTGCCTTGGGCGCCTTTGGTTTGATCAACTTGTTTCGGAAAGGCAGTACACCATCCCATCGGTAGTTTCGGGCGATTCCTTACGGGATAGTTTCGCACGCGCGGACTTTTGAAAACAACTTAGAGGCTTAGAAATTCATGACTTCACTCAATCGCAAAAATTTGTTCAAAAAATTGGTAACAGTTGCCGGAATTGCCGGCGTTAGTTCCTTGATAGCTGTGCCGGGATTCGCAGAATTAAACCGCCAGACTAACGGCTTCAACCAGTCGGGCGAGCGAGTTTTTGAGCTTGCTGATAACGACTTAAACGATCCTAATTCTCCGGGACCTCCTATTACAGATCCTAACAACAACAACAACAATCCTGGCGGTTCTCCCAACACTCCAAATACTCCCACCAACAACACTCCCGGTCGTTCTCCCAACACTCCAAATAGCCCCACCAACAACACTCCCGGCCGTTCTCCAAATACCCCCACCAACAACACTCCCGGTCGTTCTCCCAACACTCCAACAGGTGGCGAAACCTCGCCTAATTCTCTCAGCAGCAAAGACAGAACCTTTGTCATGCAAGCAGGTCAACTTGGTATGCTGGAAGTGGAACTCGGCAAATTGGCAGTGCAGCGCGGTTCTAGTGCTAGTGTGAAACAATACGGGCAAGAAATGGTTGAGGAACACACTCAAGCAAATAAAGAATTGATGCAGTTAGTAATGCAAAAGCAGGTTGAATTGCCAACCGAGATGAGTACGCAGAACACAGCTTTGATGAAGCGACTTTCGGGACTCTCCGGTAGAAGTTTTGACACTGCTTACAAGCAGGCTATGATCGAGAGCCACAATCAGGCTATTGCTCTGTTTCAAGCTCAATCTCAACAGGGACAAGATCCCGAGTTGAAGGCTTGGGCCACCCAGAAGTTGCCGAACCTTCAAGCGCACTTGCAAATGGTTAACCAAATGTTGGCAGATACCAGCCAGCCCAAATAGGAGGTAGAGGAGGTAGAGTGCGATAGCGTAAAACGCGATCGGACTCTACCTTTTGTGAGCCGAGAAGGAACAGTAATAAATTCTTTTAAACGCTATAATTTTTGAGAACAATGGAAGATTTTATCCGCAACTTGTTGGGCAGCAATATTACAGCAACGTGGCTGTTGTTAATCGTAGGGTTTTGCTGGATTGCTTACATACCCGACCGCCTGAGAAATTAAAAATTATTAATTAAAAGTTCAAAATTAAGTAGGTAGGCGCAAATAAACCTTAGCGTCCAACAGACCTATTCTAGGGTGCCTCAGAGCCTCAGATTTTCTACGATATTTCATGCCATATCTCTGCGGCACCCTACAACTTAGTCTAAATAAATCATTTTTTAACAGACAGGCGTTCCCCCGATCGCGGAAACAAGCAAGTGCGATCGGGCGATTTATTCAAACAACACAAAATTAATTAGTCCTCAGTGTCCACAAAAACACTCACAGCCGCCACAGCGATTAGCATTTCATCATTTTTATCATTCAGAGAGGCGATCGCCCTTCCTGGCACAATCATGCCCCCTTGCTCCACAATCAGAGTTTTGCTGCCAAAAGGGAGCACCGCCAACACATCCTGTTCCCGCACCTGTTCCGGGTAAGGAACAGCCACCTTAACCTCAACAATCATCTGATTGGGGTCAGTCAAACCCGCCACTTCCCAGACGCCTAGGAGAGCATTATGGGCGATCGCATTCCGTACAGCCCTTGCACAGGCTACAGTCGGTTCCTGCCCGTGCTGGTCTATACCCATCCCCATTTCAATGATGAAACATTTACGTGCCATTGTTGCCCCTTGGTTGATTTTTGTTTGTAGTCGTTAGCGAAGCCCGCCCCTACGGGGGCTACGCCAACGAAGAGGATCGCACTTTTTCCCAAAACAATTATCAACCAAACAGACGGCTCTTGATTTTATTTTATAAATTGATATCACAACAAAAGAATAATACCAGTCTTCAAAAACAATCCAACTGTAGGCAAGCTTCAAACCCTTATGAAATGAGTCCTTCTCAATCTCAAATCTCAAATGGTATAACTTATGGTAATATAACCAAATTCAGCTTTCCTCGCGGACTGCCAAACTCATCGCCAGCTTGAATCATGGATAGTTTTCTACCAATTGCCTACTTTCAAAACCAATTTCTCCCATTTACCGACGCCAAAATTTCCATAGCAACCCACGCACTGCACTACGGAACCGGAGTTTTAGGCGGGTTGCGGGGAATTCCCGACCCCCAAAATGCCGATCGAATCTTGCTATTTAGATTAGACCGCCACTGTCAAAGATTAAGTCAAAGTGCCAGCTTCCTTCACTGCGATTTACCAGCCAGCAAAATCCAACAAATAATTATTGATTTTGTCCAGAAAAACCAACCAACAAAATCATTTTATATCCGCCCTTTTATCTACACATCCAGTTTAGGAATTGCCCCCCGACTGCACAACGTAGAAACCGACTTTTTTGTCTACGGATTAGAACTTTCAGACTATTTGCCAAAAGAAGGAGTCAACTGTAGAATTAGCTCTTGGTATCGCCAAGAAGACCGCAGTTTGCCCTTAAGAGGTAAAATTAGCGGCGCTTACATCACCTCAGCTTTAGCCAAAACCGAAGCAGTAGAATCCGGCTTCGACGAAGCAATTATGATGAACACTCAGGGAAAAGTCAGCGAAGCTTCAGGAATGAACATATTTGTCGCCAGAAACGGTAAATTAGTTACTCCCGGTTTCGAGCAAGATATTCTCGAAGGAATTACCAGAGACAGCGTAATCACAATCGCCAGAGACTTAGGAATTGAAGTCATAGAAAGACCCGTTGATAGATCGGAACTGTTGATTGCAGACGAGATTTTCCTCTGCGGAACCGCCGCGAAGATTACGCCAATTAAGCGAGTAGAAAACTATCACTTGCCCAAAAACCGACCCCTCACCGAAAAGATTTTGGACAAACTAACCGGGATTATCGAAAATCGCGACAGCAAGTATCAAGACTGGGTATTTCCGATTGATCTTAATTAACCGTTTGTAGTGAGGAGTTCAGTCCTTCTTTTAAGAACTAAATTCCTCACTACAAACCATCAACTGGACTGCGGTGTCCTTACACCCGTCTGCTCTATTTCATCGGCTTAAAAACTTCTATATCGACACTCCAGAATTAACTACATCGATAATTAAGAAATGCTATGGAAGCTCGAGAATTTTACGAACAAGGATTCGACCTCGGTCGCAGGGGGCTGTACGAGGAAGCAGTTGCAGCTTTTACTCAAGCAATAAATCTCAATCCTGACTTTGTAGAAGCTTACATGATTCGTGCTACTGCTCGAAGTGGAACAGGAGATTTACAGGGGGGAATTGAAGATTTTGAGAAAGCTATGGATATCTACAGGTCTAGAGGACAATCGCAAATAGCTGATATGCTTTTAGTCCCCTGGAGTGCGCTGCACAATGAAATTAGGTTTAAGGACTAAAGTCCTTACTACAAACTAAAGTTCACTCACACAAAGCAGCCGCGTGAAATTGAATATGATCCTCGATAAAACTAGCTATAAAATAATAGCTGTGATCGTAACCTTCCTGCATTCTTAAAGTTAGCGGCTGTCCCGCTTTTGCACAAGCTTCCGCGAACACTTCCGGCAACAACTGCCCATCAGCAAGAAACGAATCAGCCGTGCCACAGTCAATCAGAATCGGACGGTTGTATTGCGCCTCAAGCACCAATTCGCTAGCATCCCAAGCCCTCCAGATATCTTTGTCGCCACCGAGGTAGTTTGCAAAAGCTTTTTGTCCCCAAGGGCAGCGCATTGGCGCGGAAATAGGCGCAAAAGCGGAAACTGAAAGATAGCGAGAGCCATTTTTCAACGCGCAAATTAACGCCCCGTGTCCGCCCATTGAATGACCGAAAATTCCCTGTTTTTCCGGTATCGCTGGAAAATTTTCGGCGATTAAATTCGGCAATTCATCAACCACATAACTGTACATCCGATAGTGAGAATTCCAAGGTGCGGCTGTCGCATCAACATAAAAACCCGCACCACTTCCTAAATCCCAATCGTCATCTTCGCCGGGGATACCAGTATTGCGCGGGCTAGTGTCGGGCGCAACCAGCATTAACCCGTATTTTGCCGCAAATTGTTGCGCCCCCGCTTTTGCCATAAAGTTCTCTTCTGTGCAGGTTAAACCTGATAGAAAATACAAAACTGGTACGGGTTGAGATAAAGCTTGCGGTGGCTGATAAACTGCGAATTTCATCTCGCTGTTGCAGGTTGAGGATTGATGGCTGTAAAAGCCGAGTTTGCCACCGAAAGTTTTCTGTTCTTTGTGCAGTTTTAGGGAGTCTGATATCATGTTAATTCTATTTCATTTTTTAATTAGATTTTTTTTTACCGCAGAGGGCGCAGAGGGCGCAGAGGAAGAGGGAAGAGAGAAAGATTTTTGTTCAAAATGTCAAAACTGTGCGAATTACTTCGCCTTTGTGCATTAAATCAAAGGCTTCGTTGATTTTGTCGATCGGCATTACCTGAGTTACCAGACTGTCAATATCAATTTTACCGTCCATGTACCAATCAACAATCTTAGGCACATCAGTTCTGCCTTTTGCCCCGCCAAAAGCCGTGCCTTTCCAAACCCTGCCAGTTACTAGCTGAAACGGGCGGGTACTAATTTCTTGACCGGCTCCCGCTACCCCGACAATTACGCTCACGCCCCAACCTTTGTGGCAGCATTCTAAAGCTTGGCGCATCACATTAATGTTGCCGATACATTCAAAACTGTAATCAGCTCCACCTTTGGTTAAATCTACCAAATAAGGCACTAAATCGCCTTCCACTTCGCGGGGATTGACAAAGTGAGTCATGCCGAATTTTTCCGCCATCTCTCGCTTGTCGGGATTCAAGTCTACGCCGACAATCATGTTAGCTCCCACCATGCGAGCCGCTTGAATTACATTCAAACCCACGCCGCCCAAACCGAAAACTACCACATTAGAACCAGGCTCTACTTTCGCAGTATTGATGACAGCGCCGATGCCAGTTGTTACGCCGCAGCCGATTAAACAAACTTTATCAAAAGGAGCATCTTCGCGAATTTTTGCTACCGCAATTTCTGGCAATACTGTATAATTAGCAAAGGTAGAAGTTCCCATGTAATGGTATAGTTTCTGCCCATCTATGGAAAATCGGCTCGTGCCGTCGGGCATCACTCCCTGGCCTTGAGTTACGCGAATTGCTTGACAGAGGTTAGTTTTTCGGCTCAAACAATATTCGCAGTTGCGACATTCGGGAATGTAGAGAGGAATTACCCGATCGCCCACTTTGACACTCGTGACTCCCGGCCCAACTTCTGCGACAATCCCGGCTCCCTCGTGGCCTAAAATAGCCGGAAACAAGCCTTCAGGATCTGCACCGGAAAGAGTGTAAGCATCAGTGTGACAAACACCCGTGGCTTTAATTTCCACCAGCACCTCTCCAGCCTGCGGCCCATCCAGATCCACCGTTTCAATGCTCAAAGGTTGGCCGGCACTGCGAGCAACTGCTGCTTTTACTTTCATGCTTTCTCCCTGCGATCGATTTGTCAATTGACCCGTCAATATGTATTGTATTACTTAATGTCAAACTTGGAGCAAATTTATGACAAAATTAATTGTAATTACCGGAGTCAGTCGCGGTCTTGGTCTTGCCATGACCGAAAAGTTTATGGAATTGGGACATACAGTTTTGGGATGCGCCCGTTCTTCCGAAGCGGTGGAAAAACTCAACCAAAAATATAGTGCGCCCCACCATTTTACTTGTTTGGATGTCACCAACGACGATCGAGTAAAAGCTTGGGCAACAGAAATGCTGGCAAAAAATGATCCGCCAGATTTGTTAATTAATAATGCAGGCGTAGCTAATCATCTCGCGCCTCTTTGGAATATCAGCCACGAAGAATTTTCTCAGGTAATTGATGTTAACATTAAAGGTACGGCTAATGTAATTCGCCACTTTGTCCCGGCAATGATTGCTCGAAAAAACGGCATAATTGTCAACTTTAGTTCTGGTTGGGGAAGGTCAACTTCGCCGGAAGTCGCGCCCTATTGCGCTTCCAAGTGGGCAATAGAAGGACTTACCCGATCGCTCGCTCAAGAATTGCCCGCAGGTATGGCAGCAGTTCCTGTGAATCCGGGGATAATTCACACCGATATGCTGGACATTTGTTTCGGAGAAGATGCGGCAAATTACCCGTCAGTCAAAGCATGGGTGCAAAAAGCAGTTCCTTTCTTACTAAAATTAAAACCTTCAGATAACGGAATGCCGCTGACTGTTCCTGGATAATACAGAAACCCTGGCAGGATTTACGCACATCTCTCTTTTCTTCCCCTCAGCGCCCTCTGCGCTCTCTGCGGTTCATAAAAAAAATCTCAAAAATGAAATAAAATTGCTATATTCCCAAATCATATCAAATCCGTTAGCATCGGAATAGTAAATTCGAGTTCACTGTCAACAGTCAACAGTCAACAGTCAACAGTCAACAGTCAACAGTCAACAGTCAACATCATTCCGGTGTAACCGGAAATGATATCACAACTCTTTCCCCAAATAGCAACTGTGAACTTGCCGCTAACCTCCCCCTCGCAAACCGAAACCCGCAAAGCAGACCACCTGCGGATTTGCCTCGAAGAAGACGTACAATTTCGCGAAACTACCAGCGGCCTCGAACGCTACCGTTTTGAACACTGCTGTTTGCCAGAACTCGATCGCACCGAAATCGATTTAACCTCCACATTTCTCGGCAAAAAACTAGCCGTTCCCCTGCTAATTTCCTCAATGACCGGCGGCACAGAATTAGCCCAGACTATCAATTATCGCCTCGCCGATGTCGCTCAAGAATACAAACTAGCAATGGGAGTCGGTTCCCAGCGAATCGTCGTAGAAAATCCTCAACTCGCTCCTACATTTGCCGTCCGTCGCCGCGCTCCCGATATTCTCCTGTTTGCCAATATCGGAGCCGTTCAATTAAACTACAATTACGGTTTGGAAGAGTGCCAAAAAATTATTGATATTCTCGAAGCAGATGCCCTAATTTTGCACCTCAATCCGCTGCAAGAGTGCGTTCAAACCGAAGGCGATACTAACTTTAAAGGACTGCTAGAAAAAATTGCAAAATTGTGCGATCAATTACCAGTACCAGTTATTGCTAAAGAAGTCGGTAACGGTATTTCAGGAAAGATGGCAAAGAAATTGCTCGCCGCCGGGGTAGGTGCGATCGACATTGCCGGGGCCGGAGGCACTTCTTGGGCGAAAATAGAAGGAGAGCGAGCTAAAGATAGCAAGCAGCGCAGGTTAGGCGCAACCTTTGCCGACTGGGGAATACCGACAGCCGAGTGCATTGTCAGCACCCGCGCCGTAGCGCCGGATGTTCCTCTGATTGCCTCTGGGGGCTTGCAGAATGGGTTGGATGCAGCGAAGGCTCTCGCGCTTGGCGCGGATATTGCGGGACTGGCGCGGCCGTTTCTACAAGCTGCAGCGGAATCGGAATCAGCCGCAGCCCTTCTAGCTGAGGTGTTAATTGCAGAAATCGCTACCGTGATGTTCTGTACGGGCTGCGGTAATTTGGATGAGCTAAAACAATCTGGGGTTTTGGAAAGGTTAAGATAAAAGTGAGTCAGCAGTCAAAAGTCATTAGTCAGCAGTCATTAGTCAGCAGTCATTAGTCAACAGTCATTAGCTAATAACTAACGACAGGGGATAATTACTACATCCTACTTGCAGGAATGACCAATAAAATCGTTTCCGGTGGCATCGGAATAATATTTTGCCGAGTGCAGTGCGAGCGGGACACTTGCACACTCGGTATCATTCCGTTCTAACCGGATGTTATATAACTAATGACTACTGACTAATGACTAATGACTAATGACTACTGACTAATGACTACTGACTACTCAGGGCAAACGCATCATGTCAACAAGCGGGAATTTTACCGTGCTTGTTGCGACTATTATCGATAGCTGTAGTTTATTGAAAAGAGATTTGACTGCCGATAGCGGTGGCTATTCCTCAAAACACTACTACTATTCTCCCGGCAATTTAGATGCGTTTGCCCTGACTGACTACTGACTACTGACTACTGACTACTGACTAATAACTAATTACCAATTATCTAATGAAAGATTTCCTAAAATATACCTGTGCAAGTTTACTGGGAACCTTCCTAGGAATGTTGCTGCTGGGCAGCATCGGATTGGGCGGACTGGTACTGCTAATTGCTATGGCGGCATCGTCGTCCAAAGATTCGGGCCCGCAAGTTAAAGATAAGTCGGTATTGGTATTAGACCTTTCTTTAAATATTACCGACAGCAAACCGAGCCGTAGCACTGGCGCGGCGATTGAAGAAGTGCTTTCGGAAGATTCCGGCGATACAGTGACGCTGCGGACTGTTTTAGACACGATCGAATATGCGAAAAAAGACCCGAAAATCGTTGGCCTTTATCTTGAAGGCAGCTCGGAGTCGAGCAGCAGCGGGTTTGCCAATCTCAAAGAAGTTCGAGGGGCATTGCAGCGTTTCCGAGATGCCAAAAAACCCATTTTTGCTTACCAAATGGACTGGAATGAACGAGATTATTACCTCGGTTCCGTTGCTAATACAATTGCAGTCAATCCTTACGGCGCTTTGGAACTCAACGGTTTTAGTAGTCAGGCAATGTTTTTCACCGGTGCTTTGGAAAAATACGGCCTGGGAGTGCAAGTGACTCGCGTCGGCAAATACAAGTCAGCCGTTGAGCCGTTTTTGCTTACAAAAATGAGTCCCGAAAATCGCCAGCAAACTCAAAAGTTGCTCGGAGATATGTGGGGAGAATACCTGCAAACTGTCGCCCCGAGTCGCAAAGTGACTGTTCCGCAACTGCAAGCGCTTGCAGATAATGGCGGAACTTTGATGGCTGACGAAGCTCTCAAAAGCAAGTTAGTTGATAAAGTTGTATACTTTGACGAAATATCGACCGAACTCAAAAAACTCACAGGAACAGATGGCGAAAACAAATCTTTCAAGCAAATTAGTTTGAAAAACTACGCGAAAATTGCTGAGGATAAAAACTCAACTGATGCTAACAAGAAAAACCAAGTTGCTATACTTTACGCTGAAGGAGAGATTGTAGACGGCGAAGGGGGCCCGACTCAAGTAGGAGGCGATCGCATTGCTCAAGAAATGCGGAAAATTAGAGAAGATAACGACGTAAAAGCAGTGGTTTTGCGCGTCAACAGTCCCGGAGGCAGCGCGACGGCGGCCGAAGTCATTGCACGCGAAGTGATGCTGACGGGGAAAAAGAAACCAGTTATTGTTTCAATGGGCAATTTGGCAGCATCCGGCGGCTATTGGATTTCGATGGGTTCCAACCGCATTTTTGCCGAACCCAATACGATTACCGGTTCTATTGGCGTTTTTGGAATGCTTTTCAACGCCGAAAAGTTGGCCGCTAACAACGGCCTAACTTGGGACGTGGTGAAAACCGGCCGCTTTGCGGATACTACCACGGTTTCCCGTCCGAAAAATCCTCAAGAATTGGCGAATATTCAGAGGATAGTCGATCGCATTTACGATCGATTTATTACTAAAGTCGCCAACTCCCGCAAACTGCCGAAAAACAAGGTACAAGAAATTGCTCAAGGCAGGGTGTGGTCTGGTACGGCCGCGAAACAGTTGGGTTTAGTCGATGAAATTGGCGGGCTTGAAGATGCTGTCAGAGAGGCGGCGAAGCAAGCTAAACTCGGCGACGATTGGAAGGTGGAAGAATATCCAAAACGCCGCAGTTTGGAGGAGCGAATTTTGGAAAAAATTTCCGGCGTTCACGTTTTGAAACCAGCAGCCAAACTCGACCCGCTAACGGCCGAATTTAAGAAAATGCAAGATGAATTGGCTGTGATCAAGTCGATGAACGACCCGCAGGGGGTTTATGTTCGCTTGCCTTTCACTTTGCGGATTGATTAATTGATACCAAGTCCGGGATTTTTACCCCTTTATTCTTAGTCCCCCTCTGTTGAGACGAAAGTTTTGCTCTTGAACCGTTGCAAGCGCTGAGTCTGATAGGGGTTTTTAACCCGGGTTTGGTAAAAGTAGGCTGACCAAGAATTTCTTGATGGTACAGCCCCCGGATTTATCCGTGGAATCAATCCAAAATCGAAAATCGAAAATCCTCAAGCCCCCGCATTTATCCGTGGGCTCGCCTCTAAAATCTAAAATCTAAAATCTAAAATCGATTGACGCATCCTACACACAACTGAAAAACCCGGTTTCTCGAAGAAACCGGGTTTATGAATACCCTAAAAGTCGATCAACTGGGAATTGGCAATATTTATTATGCTGCACGCTGAGTTAACAATCCCCAGATGAAAAGTAGAACGATCGCACCGACGACTGCAAAAGCTATGCTGGGTAGGCTAATTACTCCGAAGGATGCTCCCCCGCTCGTCCCCAATAGGACTTGACCTAGATAACCTCCCACTAGCGCGCCCAAAATTCCTAAACCTGTTGTTGCCAGAAAACCGCCGCCTTGAGTTCCCGGATAAATGGCTTTGGCGATCGCACCGGCAATCAGTCCTAAAACGATCCAAGCAATAATTCCCATTTCTCTTTCTCCTGAATACTTAAACTTTTCTCGTCCCTTGTCTTATGTTCTTAGAATAACAACCGCTATCGGGGACTTACCTCTACCGCAGGGAGGAACCGAAAGTGGTAGGATTTCTCATGAATCGTCGGAGTTTGAGGCTGTTTAATATCTCAAAAGAGTTAACCCACTTTTTCGAGGCAAGAAAGGTACTTATGCTCAAAGCAAAAGGGAAATAGGAGAATCTTTTCTGGGATTTTTTGTGTTTTGGTAGTTAAAAAAATTACAATATTTCTGTGAAATGAGGAAAGTTTGCGCCCGATGAATCTGACTCTGTGCATGATTGTGAAGAATGAAGAGGCAACACTGTCGCGGACTTTGGACAGCGTTAAGGGTGTTGTTGACGAAATGGTGGTGGTGGATACGGGATCGGGCGATCGCACCCGTGAAATTGCCAGAGAATCCGGGGCGAGGGTTTATGACTTTGAATGGTGCGACGACTTCGCAGTGGCGCGCAATGAGTGTCTGAAGCACGCCCAGGGCGACTGGATTTTGGTATTAGATGCCGATGAGGTTTTGGTACCGGAGATTCTACCTCAAATAAAGCAGGCCATTGCGAGCGATCGGCTGCTGCTAATCAATCTCATCCGTCAAGAAATCGGTGCCTCTCAATCTCCCTATTCCCTAGTGTCGCGCTTATTTCGCAATCGCCTCGACATCCGCTTTTCTCGCCCTTACCACGCAATGGTAGACGACAGCGTGGCTGAGATTTTGCAGAGGGAACCAAAATGGACAATAGCTTCTCTCCCCGATGTGGCGATTTGGCACTCTGGTTATCAAAAAGATGCGATCGCAGCAAAAGGTAAATTCCAAAAAGCTCAAGCAGCAATGGAACGCTATATCGCTTATTATCCAAACGATGCTTATGCTTGTAGCAAATTAGGCGCTTTGTATGTAGAAACCGGGCAAATTGGGCGGGGAATTAATTTATTAACCAAAGGCTTGACTGCGGAGACCATTAATGATTCTATTCTTTACGAACTCAACTATCATTTGGGAATTGCTTATCGCCAGCAGCAGCAATTTGTTAAAGCAAAAGAACACTATCAAGCGGCAATTAATACAGATGTGATCCCGGCGCTCAAGTTGGGCGCTTACAATAATTTGGGCAATTTGCTCAAAGATGAAGGAGATTTGAAATCTGCTGAACAAGCTTACAAAGCAGCTTTAAAAATTGACCCTAATTTTGGAGTAGGTCACTACAATTTGGGACTCACGCTGAAGGCAGCCGGAAATTTAGCAGATGCGATCGCCTATTACCGACAAGCCATTAAAATCGATCCAGAACACGCGGAAGCTCATCAAAACTTGGCAGTAGCCTTGCTGAAAATTGGCAAAATGCCAGAGAGTTTAGCAGAATTCAAAAGAGCGATCGCCCTTCACGAACAGCGCCGCCCCTTTGAAGCAGAACGCCTGCGCCGGGGACTGCAAGAAATGGGTTTACTTTAAACTTGTTACCAAATAATTTGTAGGGGCAATCCCCCCGTGGTTGCCCCTCTTGTTACCAAATAATTTGTAGGGGCAATCCCCCCGTGGTTGCCCCTCGAACCGGACGGGGTAAGCACGGGGGCATTACCCCTACAAACTGTAAAAATTACCAGCAAAATCAAGCAATTATCTCTACTTTGCCGCTATCCAAATCGTAGCGGCCCCCAACAACTTTAAGCTTGCCCGCTTGGACTGCTTTAGCTAAAAGAGGCGAGGAGGATTGTAACTTATTTACATTCATTTTCACGTTAGCTCTGACGGCGTTATCCCAGGCATCGCCTTTTTGACCTTTTGTCGAATCAACTGCAGGTTTAATCGCCGCCACCAAAGTGCTAATGTGACCCGGAACAGCTTTGCCATCTAAAGCTGCTTTGACAGCCCCGCAGCGTTCGTGACCCAGAATTACTAATAGCGGCACGCCTAATTCTAAGGCGGCATATTCTATATTACCGAGAACCACATCGTCGAGAAAATTGCCAGCTACTCGGATATCAAATAAATCCCCCAATCCTTGGTCGAAAATAATTTCGGGAGTAACGCGCGAGTCAGAACAAGCCAGGATGGTTGCAAACGGATGTTGACCCTGGGCTACTTCTACAACTCGCGATCGAGCTTGGTCGGGAAATGTCCGTTTTTGCTGAAGGTAGCGTTGATTACCCGCCATCAATTTCTTAAGAGCACTGTTAGGAGTAATGTCAGTAGGAGTAATGTCAGAGATTGCCTCGGCCTTTGCTGCTTCGGCTTGTAAAAAGGCAGGTGCCAAGCTTGCCGCCAGCATCCCTGCACCAGCCCTCAACATTAAATTGCGTCGCGAAATCATGCTTCTACTTCCGCTTTCATTCATCAGAACTATGGGTTTGAAACCCCGTCCTTTTAGGACGGCTTTACATTGAATTGAATCCCCTCGCGGGGTGGAGGGGTATGGTTGCCCCAAGGCGTGAGGTATGGTTGCCTCAATCTCTTTTGGGAGTAAAGTTAGCACGCGCCTTTGTTTAGTGAGCTTGTTAGGCCCAAAGCACTGTAAAGCGTGACCTTAGAACTGTTTAACTCTCAACGATAGAGCCAGGGACTAGCTACGCATCCCAGGGTATCGTGACTCAAAAAACGTAGTCAGTTAAGACGATGGCCCGTCAGAATGACTTGTTAGATTCCTCCTTCAAGCCTCATGCCGTCAGGGCTGAGGTTCCTGACTGTTTGTAACTCGGTTCAATTTTTTCTATTTATACCCTAAGATATACCACAAGCTGAGCCAGACTTCTGGGATTTTTCTTTGCAAGCTGCTCCGGCACAATGTAAACTTCAAAAAAGTGGCCCATTTTTATTTCATTCATATTTTATTTTGTAAAGTCAACTGCGGTCATCCTTCTGCAGGCAGGGGATGCTAGAATGTATCTAAAACGACTATTTTTTATCAATGGCTCGAAATGTCCTACGTCGCCAGCATTCATATCTATCCGGTCAAGTCCCTTGACGGCATAGCAGTCAGTCAAGCAACTATTCTAGCCAGCGGAGCTCTAGAAGGCGATCGCTCTTTTGCAATCTGCGATGCAGCAGGAGAATTGGTTAACACTAAGCACAACAGCGGAGTCCGTTTTCTACGCTTATCCTTTGACATCAAAAAGAGAATTGCCGGCCTGAAAATTCAAGGCACCGAACAAGAAATATTTTTTCATGTAGATAGAGAACGCTTGGCAATAGAATCTTGGTTGAGCAACTACTTCGGTTTCCCTGTCAAATTAATTGAAAACTTGCTGACAGGTTTTCCCGACAATACCGCTGCACCAGGGCCAAGCATTATCAGTACCGAAACAATTGCCGAAGTTGCATCTTGGTTTCCGAGAGTTTGCGTTAACGAGATGCGCCATCGCTTGCGAGCTAATATTGAAATAGGAGATGTCCCGGCTTTTTGGGAAGATCAACTTTTACCACAAGCCGATGAAATTGTGAGGTTGAAAATAGGGACTGTAATATTTGAAGCTATTAATCCCGGTCAGCCATTTATCCTATCTACGCGAAATTATGGGGCGAAAGCAGGCGATCTCAATTTTAAAAATATACTAACAGCCAAGCAGAAGGAAATTATGCCTGACTTGGTAAAAAAAGGGCATTTAAATCACTTTAGTCGGCTGATAGTTAACACGCGACTCGCACCTCAAGCACCAGAAAAAATATTACACATAGGAGACGAAGTTGCCATTCTCCGCGTCAGCAACTCTCTATTGAATACCCTTTCTGATTAGTTGTATGGTACGAATCGGATCAAGCCGGCGGCAACTCCAAAGTAAGTTGACCTAAAACACCAGTTCTAAAATCGTTTAACATCTGCCGCGCCGTTCGTTCGACATCTCCTTTATACCTGTCTTTTGCTACCTCGTGCAGATAATCTTCACCATTACTAGAGGCTGCATCTAATTTATACCTGGATTTGAAACCAGATATTGATATCAAAGTCTCATCAGTCGCCTCCAGCCCTCGCAGCAAATCTACCATAGCTGCTGCTACTACCTGATTGTCGTAAGCTGCTTCGCCAATATCTTCGCAAATAGCTAATTTTATGGCATTTTCTTGATTGTTAATTCGGGTTGGGATCACTCCGGGGGCATCTAATAATTCAATTTCGTCAGAAATGCGAATCCATCGCAGCGATTTAGTTACTCCAGCTCTGCGGGCACTGTCTACCACTCTCCGCCCTAACAGCCGATTAATTAAAGCAGATTTTCCCACATTGGGAAATCCCATTACCACTGCCCGGACTGGACGGGGCAGCATACCTCGATCGAACCTTCTTTTATTTAGCTGCACCCCAGCATTCTGCACCGCATCCGCCACAGCGTCTACTCCGTGACCGTGCTCGGCATTAGTAAAATACGCAGTTTCCCCCTGGGCCTCAAACCATGTTTCCCACGCCTCGCGCGATCGAGGCGTAATCATATCCATGCGGTTGATGACCAAGACTCGCGGCTTGCCGCCCACCCAACTCGGCATTTGGGGGTGATAAGTAGCTAATGGAATGCGGGCATCTCGGACTTCGAGAACCACATCTACCCGCTTTAGCTGTTCTTTTAATGCCCGTTCAGCTTTGGCAATGTGACCGGGATACCAGTGAATTTTCATAATAGGAAGGAAGAAGGAAGAAGGAAGAAGGAAGAAGGATGAGTGTAAGGAAAGAGAGAATCACAAAGGAAGGAACTAGGGAGGCAATCAGGAAGTAAGGAATCAAGAAGTAAGGAGGGAAGAGGTTCGAGGTTCGAGGGAAAAGGGAAAATGAAAAAGTAAGCTGTTAGGTATCTAACTTACACTGCTGAGATTAAGTAAAAAGAAAGAGTTTTCTTTCTGGCTTCTTCCTTCTTCCCTCGAACCTCTTCCTTCTTCCCTCGAACCTCTTCCTTCTTCCTTCTTCCTTCTTCCTTCTTCCTTCCTTCCTTAAGGCACAATCAAAACTGCACAAGGAGACAGATTGATCACCCGATTGGTAACGCTGTCAGACGCCCCATCATCGGTTAAACCCATCCCCCGACAGCCCATCACAATCAAATCGGCCCCAATTTCGTCAGCCACATCGCAAATCGTGAAAGCAGGTTTGCCTTCCCGTTCGATGATTTCAGCTTCAATTCCCTGCTGGGAAAACATCGATTGGGCCTCAGAAAGAAGTTTGGCGACTGCTTCGGGGGAAGTCATCACCTCTCGCGCGGGGGCGTCGGCCTCCTCGGCTGGGGGCTCGACTACCGACAGAATAACTAAGCGAGAACCGTAGGTTTTTACGATATTGACCACCTTTTCGGCAGCTTCGCGGGCTTCTCGGCTTTGATCGACAGGAAATAAGACTGTCTTGAACATACTGCACATCTCCGGGACACGGACTCCGATAAAATGTTTAGGTTAAGCTAATCAGTGCCGTTTGTTCCATCTTCCGTTTTTTGTACGGGCGCGGTTGAATGCGTCCGAGGCCGGGGTGCAAGTTACCAGTGCCGCCATTTCAACGGAATTCGACAAAAACACACATATTAGGAGGTTAATCCTGTGACAAAAAAAACTGTAGCAAATTTATCGGCATCGGACTTATCGGGCAAACGGGTATTGGTGCGGGCGGACTTTAACGTGCCGCTCGACAACGGCAATATCACCGATGATACTCGCATCCGGGCGGCTCTGCCGACAATTCAAGATTTAGCGTCCAAGGGCGCTAAGGTGATTTTGTGCAGCCACTTCGGCCGTCCCAAGGGTGTGACGGAGAAGTTGCGCTTGACGCCGGTTGCTGTGCGCCTGTCGGAATTGTTGGGCAAAGAGGTCAAAAAGACTGACGACTGCATCGGTGATGAAGTCGCTGCTACAGTCGCGGCGATGCAAGATGGCGATGTGCTGTTGCTGGAAAATGTCCGCTTCTACCCAGAGGAGGAGGCCAACGACCCAGAATTTGCTAAGAAGTTAGCTTCTGTGGCCGATTTGTATGTCAATGATGCTTTTGGTACGGCTCACCGGGCTCACGCTTCTACTGAGGGCGTTACTAAGTATCTGAGTCCTTCTGTGGCTGGGTTTTTGATGGAGAAGGAACTGCAATATCTCGGCAGTGCGATCGACAATCCCCAGCGTCCTTTAGCTGCTATAATCGGCGGTTCTAAGGTTTCCAGCAAGATTGGAGTCATTGAAAAACTGCTCGAAAAGTGCGACAAATTGCTGTTGGGCGGTGGCATGGTTTTCACCTTCTACAAAGCTCGCGGCTTGAACGTGGGCAAGTCTTTGGTGGAAGAGGACAAGCTGGAATTGGCTAAGTCTTTGGAAGCTAAGGCGAAGGAACGGGGAGTTGCTTTTCTGTTGCCTACTGATGTGGTAGTTGCTGATAAGTTTGATGCGGCGGCTAACACTCAAACTGTTCCTGTAGAAAGCATCCCGGAAGGTTGGATGGGTTTGGATATCGGCCCGGATTCAGTAAAAACTTTCCAAGATGCTTTGGCCGATTGCAAAACGGTAATCTGGAACGGGCCGATGGGCGTGTTTGAGATGGAGAAGTTTGCTGTAGGAACTGAAGGTATTGCTCGGTCTTTGGCCGGACTTACTCAAACTGGTACTACCACAATTATCGGTGGTGGTGACTCGGTGGCGGCTGTGGAACAGTTGAATTTAGGCGAACAAATGAGCCACATTTCCACTGGTGGCGGTGCTAGTTTGGAGCTGCTAGAAGGTAAGGAATTGCCTGGTGTTGCTGCTTTAGATGAAGCTTAATTAAGTTAAGTAGGGCGGGCAAAGCCCGCCTTGCTGGAAGCGGGTCTATATCCTTGGCTGCGAATCATTTTTTTGAATATTTACCGCAGAGGGCGCAGAGAACGCAGAGCAAGAGGAAAGAGAGAAGGATATGGGTTTCAAGTCTATAGTTTGCTAGTATAATTTGTTTGAAGTAGCAGTGAGGTTTGTTTGTGAAACTTAAACTCTTGGCAACTGTAACGGCAAGTTTAGCTTTGTTTGGGCTGGCAGTTCCGGTTAAGGCTCAAAATCCAGATCATGTTAGGCAATTGCTGGAAACTAAAGAGTGCGAAGGCTGTGACTTGAGAAATGCTGATTTGTTCAAGGCTAGCTTGTACAGAGCTAATTTAAGAGGAGCCGATTTAAGCGGAGCAAATCTCTATGAAGCTAATTTGTTGGAAGCGGATTTAAGTGATGCTAATTTGGCCAATGCTAACTTAGTTAATGCCGAAATGTACGGGGCTGAATTGAATGGTGCTAATCTGCGAAATGCGGATTTGTCTAATGCTTTTTTGGGCCGGGCGAATCTGACGAGTGCGGATTTGCGCGGTGCTAAACTTTTTAATGCGAATCTGGGGGAAGCTTATCTGTTGCAAGCTAATTTGTCGAATGCCGATTTGAGACGTTCGCTGCTGTTTAGAGTTAATTTGAATCGTGCGAATTTAAGCGGAGCGGATATGTCTTTCGCGGATGTGCGGGATACTAATTTGCAGAATGCTATTTTGTCAAATACTAGGCTTCCTCGCGCTCAATTGGCCGGGACAAATATTGATGCGGCGAATAATGTGCGGCAGGCTGATTTGGAACGTGCCAACTTGCGAGGTACGAATTTGGGGCCGGGGGTTTGCGTGAGCACTAATTTTCCTTATTGTGTTTTGAATTTGGAAGAAAAATTTTAGACTCTAGTTCCCAGATTCATCTGTGGAGTAAATCTAAAATCTAAAATCTAAAATCTAAAATCCCCTGGCTGGCGCACCCTAGGTTGAACTCGGAGCTAAGTTTGAGGTGGTTTGTATCCTCTTTCTAGGGCAAATCTCACAAGCTGGGCACGATTATCTAACTGTAATTTGCTGAAAATGCTGCCTAAATGAGCTTGCACAGTCCGGGGGCTAATAAACAGCCGATCGCTAATTTGTTTGTTAGTATAACCCTGGATAACCTCCCAAAAAACTCTTTCCTCGGCTGGTGTTAAAGGCAAAGGTGCAGGTGCTGGCAATACTGCCACCAATGGTGGTTCCACCGCCCTACCGCTAGAAGTTTGAAGCAGTCGGACAATTTCGGCGTGAATGCGGTGAGAGCGCTCTAACTGCGCCTTTACCTTAGCTAAGATTTCTTCAGACTGAAAAGGTTTTACCAGATAATCGTCACCGCCGATCGAATGACCTTCAACTTTTGACTCCAACTCGCCTTGACCCGACAAAAATATAAAGGGGACTAACTGTCCCAAACGGGTAGTTCGCAAACGGCGACAAAACTCAAACCCGTCCATTTCCGGCATCATGACATCTGAAATTACCAAATCTGGGGGGGCATTTTCAAAAATCGAGAGCGCCTCAACCCCTGAATTAGCGCATTCCACCCGATATCCTTGACTTTCCAGGTACATTGCTAAGACTGTTTGACAGTCTGCTTCGTCGTCCACCACTAATATTCTTTCCATGACAGGCTTGCACCAATTCCAGTTGGACAGTTTTTGAAACTGCCAGTCCCAAAGTAGGAACTTAATTGAGTTTACCTCCTGCCACTTGATAAAGGCTCGCAATTTCAAGACGCCACACTTTCTCAAATATTCCAATTAGGGGCGCCTAGCGCCTAAAAGGGGAAGCAGTAGAGCAATATGGGGAACAATACTTTCTTTGATTCGCCTATCATCAAAAGCTACAACTTTTTAGGAGGTAGCGTCAACTTTTATGCAGAAAATAGAACGTAAAAGAAAGAATTTTTTTCTATTATACAGAAATATTGGTGACACTTACACTATTCCTAGACGCGACATTGAAAGGTTTTTAGATTTTTCTGGTTCGGACACAGGTACAAAAGGGACAACGCGACTAGGTGCTGCTGGGGGCGGCGCGAACAAACTAGGGTCGGCAACCAACATACTTTCAATTATCGCTGCTGGTTCGGGGCGACTGAACAGATACCCCTGTATGATATCGCACTGATGTTGTTTCAAAAAATCTAGTTCTGCTTCTGTTTCCACTCCCTCAGCAATTACAGTCATATTCAAACTGTGACCAAGTAAAATTACTGCTGTAGTAATAGCAGCATTTTGAGTATCTTCGTTGGCATTACGGACGAAAATTCGATCGATCTTTAAGCTGTCAAAAGCAAATTGCTTGAGATATCCTAAAGTAGCGTAACCGGTGCCGAAGTCGTCAATAGCAATCCGAATTCCTAGAGCTTTTAGTTCGTTTAAAGTAGCGCCTGCTACTGTCGCATTTTCCACCAAAGCGCTTTCGGTCATTTCTAATTCTAAATTCGCAGGCTCCAAGCCTGTAGTTTCCAATATTTGCACTATTCGCGCCTTGAGTTCCGGGTCGGACAACTGCCGGGCCGACAAGTTTACTGATATTGTAAAGGGCGAAAACCCCGCCGCCAGCCAACTAGCGGCTTGAGCGCAAGCTGAAAGCAGTACCCACTCGCCAATCTGAATAATTAAACCTGTTTCTTCTGCTAAGGGAATAAATTCGCAGGGAGAAATTATACCTCGATCGGGATTTTGCCAGCGCACTAAAGCTTCCGCGCCGATAACTTGGCCGGTAGCAATATTCACCTGCGGCTGATAGTATACCTGAAACTCACCTTGTTCCAAAGCGTGGCGCAGCAAAGCTTCGAGAGCAAACTTTTCAGGAGAGAGGGTTGTAACCTTGGTGGAGTCGTTAACTAAATCTTTGAGTCTGGCTTCTGCTTGGTGAAGCGCGACTGTCAGCGGTTGAGTAATAGTTTGCCGCTTCAAGACGCGAGAAGCAATGGCTCCCAGCAATTCAGCCTTGGTAAACGGCTTTGTCAGGTAATCGTCGGCCCCCAATTCCATCCCCCGACGAAAATCGGTTTTGTCACTTTGAGCCGTGAGGAAAATAAATGGAATTGTTGCAGCTAGCGAGTTTTGCCGCAGCGTCCGCAACACGTCATAACCGTCTAGTTCCGGCATCTGCACGTCGCACAAAATTAAATCCGGTATCTCCGAAAGTGCCATCTGCACCCCAGCTCGACCGTTTTCGGCCGCAATGACCCGGTAGCTGTGAGATTCCAGGAGTTGCAGAAGAGTTTCCCGGATTAATTCGTCGTCTTCAATCACCAAAATTTTGAGCATGATAATTAGATAACAGATGCCACTATATATCTGAACCTGACTAACTCTAGCATACTCAAACTAGCAAATTAATGATTCAGCTAATTAGCCAATAAACCATTAGCCAAATGGCTGAATATTTCCCCTCGGTTGTTAAGTCACAATCAAAGAACTGCCCAAATTGGGAAGATTTCGCTCTCTTTCAAGAGCAGAAAACTGCTGCGCCCGACTCGTTTGATAAACTTTTATTACAAAAGACCCAATATTTCTCATAAAAGAAAATAGCCAAGAGTTTCAATGCGCCGAGGGGGGAAATTACTCAGGCTATCACTTATATAATGTCCGGTTAATTGTTCATAATTAGTCCGTGTTTTTACTGACAATTAGAGTTTTCGCTCAATGGATGAATCAGGACGCTGCGTTCTGATTCATCCAAAAAAGGATACTTGCTTTCAGACAACAGTCCTGGAGAAAGAAAAATTTTAGATTAAGGTTCAACCTGCCAGATTCATCTGTGAAGTAAATCTAACATCTAAAATCGACTAACGGAGAACTTAATTATGGTTCTCTAACCCGAAATCCTATTATCCACGGCCTTAATTTAC
Organism: Microcoleus sp. B7-D4; assembly: GCF_036705125.1. NCBI lineage: Bacteria > Bacillati > Cyanobacteriota > Cyanophyceae > Oscillatoriales > Microcoleaceae > Microcoleus > Microcoleus sp. B7-D4. The sequence continues at coordinate 14,488 of NZ_JAUBTT010000023.1, read as the reverse complement.
AGGCTTAGTGGAATTCGCGCAAAACTTTTCATCTACAATTGCAGAAGTGATACTGACAGCGTGCATGGATGATGACGGAATTATCTGGTCTTGCGGAACTACCACGGTCTTTTTACAAACCAGCTCGCTACTGCCTACAGAGGCAAAGTTCCAAGCATAAAATTCGGGAGTGCTGACTGTCGCATTGGCCGGATGTAAACCTAGTGCAGTCACTAATACTAATCCAAAAGTCACTAAAGCTACGATCGCGAATCTCAGCATATTCTTTGTTTGAACAGGAAAACTTACCTGATCGGTATTACCTTATTATTACGCGGGTGGATAGAGAGCGTCAATCGATTTTAGATTTTAGATTTTAGATTTTAGATTTTAGAGGCGACCCCACGGATAAATTCGGGGGCTCCTTTATCGGATACAGGTTTTTTATTTCTGGACGGATGAATGCGGGGGCTTGTATCCTGGATGCTTGATTGTCAATAGCAGTTATTCGGCGGTCAGATTCAACTGGTAAGCGATCGGCTCAGATGCTTGAGAAACTACCACGAATTCATAAAAACCCGTATCATCCAGCAATCCAGACCAACTAAGCCCCTCTGCATCTTCCAGCAAAGCTCGCGCGCCCTTTGTCCGCCCCGGAGTATAAATTGACAGTAGAGTAGATTTGCGCGGTGCTTGCAAATTCACGCGCAAAGTTTGATTGAGAGCGAACCTGGCAATGTAAGCTTTCCCTTCTCCGGGTTTGAGATTGCCTGTGAGGCGTTTGTTGTTCGATAGGCGGTCAAATTCAACGCTTTCGACAGTTGCTCCAGCTTGTAAGGCTTCGAGTTCGTCGGCGGTAATTGCTTGCCAAATTTGTCCGATCGGCAAACCAATGATATTGCGATCGCGCGGCTGTTGTGGAAACCAATAAAAAAACCTAGCATCAGCCAAATCGTACAAAGCCCGACTGCTCAAATTCAGCTTGTTAACCTCAGTTTTCCAGCGATCGATATCAGTAGTGTCGTAAGTGCCCAACCGCGCTCTAGCGTCGCTGCTGAGATTTTCCAGCTTATCGAGCAACTCGTCGCCGATTTTCTGCCACCTTTCGCGCCATTGGCGATCTTCCTCGCCTTCTTTTAACAATCGTCCCCCCAATTCCGGGTACTTGGCATAGAAAGTCTCGTCCACAAGGTTGACGTAACCGCTATAGAATCGATCGTCAATTTTGAGCTTGACAAAGCGATCTTGCAAAGCATCTTCTTGCTGCTGCTTCGGGCTTGAAGGCTGGGGAACTTTCTGCACTTTTGATTGCAGATTTAACAAAGAATTGCCCGCAAACCAGCCAACTCCTCCCATACTTGAGAGCACCGCCACCACGAACAAAACCATTTTCCAAGCAGGCATCTTTTGCTGATGGCCAATAGCAGCAACTCGCACCGGAGTTCCCGGCAGTTTTGGCGTGGGGGCGGGTACGGGTATAGGCGAGAGATCCGGCGGCTGCGTGATCCCAAAATCCGGGGCTGGTGGCCAAGGTGGAGGCTGCAAAGGCGGATTGCCGGAGAGAGCGAGCATTACCTCGCGAGCCGAGGAGTAACGCTGGCTCGGCTGCTGAGCAAGCATTTTATCCAGCACTAGGGACAAATTCGGAGACAGAGAACATTCCGCCCGCCAATTCCAATTCAGCGTCTGGCTGTCGAGCAACTGATGGGGTTCCTTCCCCGTCAGCAACACCAAAACCGTGGCCGCCAGAGCGTACAAATCGCTGTGGGGAGAGACAATGCCCATCTGCATCTGTTCGACGGGAGCGTAGCCGAGCTTGCCGATGCGAGTCGCGGGGCCGGGAGTGCCGTTAGCCTCAGCGAAAAGAGACTCTACGGTGGCGGCGACTTGTTTTACTCCGCCAAAGTCGATCAGCACGGGCATTCCGTCAGAACTCCGCAGAATCAGGTTGTCCGGGGAGATGTCGCGGTGAATCACTCCCAAAGAGTGAATGTATTCGAGCAGGGGCAAAATCTGCTGCAGCAATTGATTGATTTCTGCTTCTATAAACCGCAAACCCTGACGCTTGCGGGCGTCGAGCAGGAAGCGGTAGGTTTGACCGGGCACGTAGTCTTGGACGAGAAATAGGTAGCCTCGATCGCTGATACTGACGCGGAAGAGTTCGCGAAAGCGGGGGATTTGATTGTGTTGCAGCTTGTAGAGCACTCCCGCTTCCCGCTCGAACAGTTCCTCGGATTTTTGTAAAGCGTAACTTCCGTGTACTTGGGGCGCAAATTCTTTTAAAACGCAGGGTTCGTTAAATCGGTGGGCGTCTTCAGCGAGGTAGGTGCGCCCGAAGCCTCCGTGTCCCAATTCGCGGACGATGCGGTAGTGGTTGTTGAGAGTTATGCCGGGGTAGATGGGATTGTTCATGGGAACTTGCTGCGTCGGATTTTCACGCTTGACTGAGACTGGGAGTTTTGGGCGATCGCTGAATTAATCTTGACATAGTGTGTCAGTGTTTATTAGTCGATCGGCAGCTTGGCTATCCCCTGTGGCTATTGTTAAAAAAGCAGTTTCGTGCTATAGAAGTTTATCGACTGCGCCATATTTTCGATTCGATCGACCTCAAAGTGTGTTCAAATTTTTAGTGTCCAGCCCAATGTGCGATCGGGTCGCGCCGCGCTACTAACTGAATCTTGAGCGATCGAGGTGCAAAATAGCTGGTAAAAGTATAGTCATTTATAGACATGGGAGGCTTCAAGCCCCGCCCCTTTCACTTTTACTTTGAGCGGATTGACCCGCCTCGGCTGAACTACGCAGCTCCCTATCCCATTGCTAAACGCATTTGAGATTGCTTTTCTGAGGATATTGTACGAACCGTTAACATCAGAATTGATTAATTGACCAATTGATGTTTTGTACAAACCTCGTTTAATTCGCTTGCCCGTGAAAACGGGGTCTTTATCAGTTTTTCCGTAAACTGGGATTGGGTCTAAACCCAGGAAGTTCGCTCGCGAGGTGTAGGACTCTTCTTGTACAATTACTTCGATTCCAACCAGTCGAGCTTTGTAATCCAACATCTCGATTAATCGAGCGTGAGGAATGCTGACAAAGTTTTGGTTAGTTTGCTTCCCTAGATCGATCTCGGTTTTCCATTGTGCATTCTTACCAATTACTAGCGTCCCAATTTGTTTCGCTACCAAATGGTCAACAATTAGGCGACTTGTGTGATGCAAGTAATTATCAACTTTTTGGTGGCGACAGCGAGTTAAACGCTGAATGCGACATGAGGTTCTGCGATTTCCTTTCAACTGACATTGCAACTTGGCTTTGCGCTTGTTGTAGAACTGGTTGATAGATTTCAACGGTCGCCCGTTAACCAACAGCGGGGTAAACCCCGGTTGACTTGAAGTTAGCGCCGCTAAATTATCCAGTCCTAAATCAATGCTAGCTACAAAGTTGTCACCACTAAAGGTGGACTCCGGTTCCTCATAAATCACCTCCATTACATAGCAATCGCATTTGGGAACTAATCTGACGAAAGCAAATTCGATCGGGATTAATTTTAGTTTTGATCGAAAGGTCAGTCCCCGAAAGTTTAATGATTCCCTTTTTCAACTGTTTGCTGCTAATTGCTTGAATTGTGTAAACGAGAATGTTTCGCCCTTTAGTTTTATCTTTGTATTTCGGCAGTTTTGGGCGACCAGTGAATTTAGAGGAATCCGTTTTGTAAGCTTTAACCGCTTCAAAGAATGATTTCCAATTCTTGTCCAACACCATTAAGATTTGTTGGCTAACCTTGGCAGGTAAAGCCTTGTACGCTTCGTGAGACTTCATTAAGCGGTTCATTTCGTTGTAGCCGACATAGCCCCATCCATAAATAAAACTCTGACGAATGACGTAGTTGGCGGCATTGTAGAGATTCTTGGATTTAAAAGCTAGTCGATCAATTTCAGCGAAACGGTGTTCCGTAGATTTAATGATATGTCGTTCTGTTAACTGCATTTAAGGCTTTTATTTTTTAGATGGCGCCTATTTCACTCGACCCCTATGATAATATCATCATACTACTATTGCTTATAAGTGCTTACAAACTCAACGAAGTTTTACAATACCCATTTTAAGGAGCAAATCATGCAGCCAGAACAGCGTCAGCGAGCAATTGGGGCGTTTGAAGAGTTTTTGAGGGCGCCGCTTGAGGAACGATTGCAACACCAGCAGAATCGAGTTGCCGAATCCGGGGCGATCGCGCTTTTTCAAAAAGTCGCGGCCACAGTACCAGCTTACCAGACTTTCCTAGCTGCACTTAACATCAATCCCGCCTCAATTCAAACGTTTGAAGACTTCCAAAAATTGCCGCTAATTACCAAAGAGAATTATTTACGCTGTCACCCGCTACCTCAGTTGTGCTACCAGGGCAAATTAGAAACTTGCGATTTCATTGCTGTTTCATCTGGTTCGACAGGAAACCCGACCTTTTGGCCGCGTTTTATCAGCGACGAGTTGCAAATTGCTGCTCGTTTTGAACAAATATTTCACGACAGTTTTTACGCCGACACTCGCTCAACTTTAGCTGTGATTTGCTTTGCGTTGGGAACTTGGGTAGGCGGAATGTACACGGCAAATTGCTGCCGCTATCTAGCGAGTAAGGGCTATCCCGTTACAGTTGTGACGCCTGGGAATAATAAGACTGAAATATTTCGAGTTGTGCAGGAACTGGGGGAGCATTTTGAGCAAGTAGTTTTGTTGGGATATCCGCCGTTTATCAAGGATGTGATTGATAGCGGAATTGCTGGGGGTGTGGAGTGGCAAAAATATCGAATTAAGATGGTGTTTGCGGGGGAAGTGTTTAGCGAGGAATGGCGGAGTTTGGTGAGCGATCGCACTAATTCTGACAATCTATATTACAACTCTGCGAGCCTTTACGGTACTGCGGATGCGGGCGTTTTAGGCAACGAGACACCGCTGAGCATTTGCATCCGTCGCTTTTTAGCAAACAATCCCGAAGCAGCACGAAATTTATTCGGGGAATCACGGTTGCCAACGCTGGTGCAGTACGATCCGAAAAGCCGCTTTTTTGAAGTGAATAATGACGGCACCCTGTTATTTTCGGGCGACAACGGTATCCCGCTAATACGCTATCACATCTCCGATAATGGCGGTTTAATTTCTTACGAAGCAATGCTCAATTTTTTGGCTGAATGGGGATTTAACCCTGTGGCAAGTTTGCAGCAAGCAGCCGGTATGAAAGTTTCTGATTTCCCCAGAGGAATTCGCTGCTTGCCCTTTGTCTATGTATTTGGGCGATCCTCTTCGATGGCTTCGCTAACGCACTTTACCGTTTCCTACTTCGGTGCTAACATTTACCCGGAAAATGTCACCGTAGGTTTAGAAGTTCCCACCATCCGGGAATGGGTGACGGGAAAATTTGTGCTGCAAGTCAAGGAGGATTCGGATCAAAATCGGTTTTTATCGGTGGTTGTGGAATTAGCAGCGGGTGTGGAGGGCGACGAGGAGATGAAACAGGCGATCGCATCTTCAATTCTCGCGCAATTGCGGCGGCTTAACAGCGAATTTGCTAATTATGTGCCGCCCGAATATCAGTTACCTGTGGTGACATTAACGGAGACGGGTGATGCGGAGTATTTTCCGATTGGGGTGAAGCACAGATACACGCGGCAATAAGTAGTTTGAATAGATGATTTATCAGTTTTCAAAAGTCTTGTGTTATTCTATAATTAGGGTGACATTTGATGGTTCAGCTTAGAATAGAATATGCCAGCAAAAGACATCTACCACAATAATGTTAGAACAGCCCTGGAAAAGGACGGGTGGACGATAACAAACGATCCGCTACCATTAAAAATTGGCAAACGAACTCTCAACGTCGATTTGGGTGCAGAGAAACTATTTGCTGCCGAAAAGCAAGGTCGCAAAATTGCTGTAAAATTAAAAAGTTTCGTGAGTTTTTCACCCGTTCATGACTTAGAAGAAGCTGTTGGACAGTATATTGTCTACGAAGATATCCTAGAGCTTTCGGAACCAGAACGGATCATATATCTGGCAATTCGTGCAGAAGTTTATGCCGAAATCTTTTCTGAACCTATCGGGCAGATTTTGTTAGAGAACAAGAGATTTAAACTAATAGTTTTTGATTCATTAAACGAGACAATTGTCAGATGGATAGACTAGATGAATATCGCCAAATTGTCGCAATGTTTTAGATAGTTATGCCCAGATTTCTTACGGCAACGGAGAAATTAAAAGCAGCGTTATTGTTGACCGCGAACAAAACAATTTTTTACTGATCCACGAAGGTTGGCAAGGGCCTCAAAGAATTCACGGGTGTATCGTTCATGTGGAAATTAGGGACGGCCAAATTTGGATTCAACAAGATGGTATAGAAACGGGAATTACCCCAGAACTTGTAGAATTAGGAGTGCCTAAAGACAAGATAGTTTTAGGGTTTCATCCCTATCATGTTCGGCAGCATACGGGATATGCGATCGCCTAAACCAGCTTACAATACAGGAAAATTGAATGAAAGGACGATCGCTAAATTGTATCGGGATCAATATTTAATTCTCGCAGTTTCGCGGCCAGGCGATCGGCTCGTTGAGCTTCTTGTCCGGCTCGTTGAGTCTCTTCGTCGGCTCGTTGAGTCTCCCTTTCTGCAACCTCTTCAGGAGTAGGGACAAGCTCTCCTTCTGCTGTAAAGAAACGCAATTTTCCGCCACAAATTCCGAGACTCAAATCGAGTTGTTGACTCCGCAGATGCCCGAATTCGTTTGGTGCGATCGGTTCATATTCCCCGTCAAGTAAATGAAACCCAGCTAATTCTAAAGTTTCTGGGTCAAACCAAAAGTAATCATGAGTGCGAAAAGTATCTTGATAGAGTTGTTTTTTAAAGTTTTTGTCTATATCCGCTGTTTTGGGAGACAGGATTTCAACGATAATATTGGGGTACTTTCCCTCTTCATCCCAAACTACCCAACTTTTCCGAGTTTTTCGTTCTGTTCCGAGTACCACAAAAAAGTCTGGGCCTCGGAAGTCTTTCGATTTGAGTTGCTTGGGACTGTAATAAATGGTGAGGTTGCCAGCAGCATAGAAATCATTTCTATCTCGCCACAGCCATTCTAGACAGTTGAGGAGTAGGATTATTTGTCGGAGATGCAGTTCTGTTTCCACGGGAGGTTCGTCACTGTATAAATCGCCTGAAGGAAAGATAACATTTTCTGGTATCTCTTGTTCTGGTATTTCTTGGGTAGTAGCTAATTCTGCGGTTGCGGACATGGCTGCTGGGTGAGGAGTAAGAGGTTGTGTGTCTATTTTAGCAAGCTTTTCATATCTCTGCCGAGGACTATTCTCAAAAGCCGATCGCACTTTTTGCCCAAAAATGCGATCGAACACCGAATAATTAGCCTTTAACTATTAGCAATTATCGTTTTATTGACCGTCAGTTTGTCTGAGAGCTGCCAGAATTTCCGGTCGTTTCATGCGCGCGTAGCCCCGCACTTTCCTGTCTTTGCCGATCGCCTTCAACCGTCTCAGCGAAAGACTTTCGTAGTCTTCCTCTGGGGACGGGGACGGAAACGGCAACTCTAACTGCAACTGCGGTAACTGAGGTTTCTGCTGTGCTTTCGACTGCTTCTTTGGCTGCGTTTTCGACTGCTTCTTCGGCAGTGCATCGGGCTGTCTTTCTGAGTGAGTCGCTGCGGCTCCCAGTTGGCGGCGGAGCGTTTCAATTTGATTTTTCAGGTCATTTTCTACGTCTTCAATGGCCTCGGAAACAAACTGATTAATTGTTTGGACTGTGCGTTCTAATTTTATGGACAGTAGTTTTTCCAGTTCCTCCAACTGTCTCAAAGCACCTTCAAGATTTACCTCAGAAATAACAGCCGATGTTTGCGGACGGTTGCTGCTCGATTGTTCAACTTTTTTAGCCATTTTATCTACCTTTTCATGAAATGCTTTTTCCACTTGTTCGAGCAAATGCTTAATCTGTTCTATTTGGTTACGCTCAAAGTTCTGCTCAGTGAGAGCGTTTACGTGTTTTTTTAGCAGCTCTTCATTTTTTTTAACAGATTGTTCTATTTGTTTTGTTAGACTATCTACTTTTTTTTGAAATGATAGCTCAACTTGTTGTAGTAGAGTCTCAATTTGTGCAGGTTTCTGAGTCGGTTGCGGAGCTAAATGTTCCATTTCTGCTTGAGCAACAGCCACCTCCTCGTCGGTCATTTCAAATACCCACGCCCACATTTGCTCGATGCCGAGTTCTTTAGCAACAATACACCAATCTGAGCCGCAGACAACTTCATATTCTTCTTCGTTGCTGTAAGCTTCTGTAGGGCGTACAATTAAAGGAATTAAGTTGCTGCCTTGCTCGATCAGACTTCTCCTGATAGCTTCGCGGCGTTCGCGGGGAATCTCTCCCATCTGAGGCTCTGGTACTGCAATTTGGGAAGTGTAAATCTGGCTGTGACTAATTGGCTTAATTCGCAAATATTCAACTATTCGGTTTTGATCGGACGATCGCTCCATCTTGTTACAATTCCTCTTTTCTCATTAAATTCGGGTGTGTAGGTGTTTATGTATATTTGCACTTTACAGCCTGCGTTTTAAGTGCTGCAGGACTAACCCAAGAACTCTAATTGTAGGGTGCGAGACAAACACCTTACCCAGACTGTGGTAAGTTAAAGGGTTTCTTGGGCTGAGTCTTCCAACTCTGCGATCGAACTCGGTTATCTGGGGGAGATATCGCTTTGCTGCTGTACCTGTGCGGCTGGCTGTGCGGTGACAGCCCGGGCGATCGGCAAAAGTTACTGCAATTCCTAAAAAAAGCAACTGTGATGAGTTTAACTGCCTGCGGGACACCAATGATACACTGCTTTACTCATCTTTACTTTTTTTGGCCGTCCGGGTGATCGGGCTGACGTTGCGAGTTGCGATCGCAATTTCGATTTATACGAAAGCCACCTTTAATATCGCCCTTATTCTTTAGTCTCAACCGAGAGGGACGAAAGTTTGTGTAGGATCGGTTTCAACCGCCGAGTCATATCGGGTTTTTCAACTTTTGTCGGGCGGGCTTTGATCGCCCCAAAAATGCAATTGAGATGGCTGAAAGCTTATAAATATTTTTGCCACTTGTCAATAAGCTTAATCATTGTTTTCTCGCCTAACCCTTTACCTTTCATGCGTTCCAACACATTTTCAAAAGATGCAAAGTGCTCCAAATCTCGCTCTTTGATGATTTGTTCTATTGTTTGAGCTTTTATGCCAGCATTTTTCAAATTTGTAGCCAATTTGAATTTATCTTGAGTGTTGAGTGCTTCCAACAGCGGAACTGGCTTGGGAATCCGGCTTTCAACATCTTTAACCCTCTCTATCAGCGCCTGTTTTTCCCGCGTATACTCGGCTTTTAATTCCGTGATTCTGTTTTCCAATCGAGTTTCAATATTTGTCAGTCGCTGTTCAAAACTGGAGGACTGTTGCGGAACCACACTTACACTTTGATTCTCATTGATTGCGGTTTTTCTGAGAATTTTAAGTTGTTCCAGTAGAAGCTCTTCATTTTCTTCTTCCAGGATAAATGCTCCGATTGTCTCGCCTTTTTGAGGTTCTATTTCCTTTGCTCTCGCCGCCCCATAGTATTCAAAGTCTCCGTCTACTATTTCGTAAGCATCCATACCGTTTCGGCGGACAATTATCGGATTAATCAATCCTCCTGACTCTAAAATCAGTCGCGCTAATTTGTCCAAATCAGCCTCGGCAAAATTGGAACGGGGAACTGCGGATGTAATTTTTTTAACTGCAACCAGTGACGGAGATAATTTTTTCATTAGTTTTTACCTATTTTTTCCAAAACTTCGAGTGCTAGCATTTCAAATTCTTGAGATGCGATGGAATCTGGCTTAAAGTCTAGCACTGAAATGGGATCGGCGATTTCCATATTTCCCACGATTTGAAATTGTTCTGCACACTTTGCTAAATCGTCTCTCTCGTAAATTACGCTGTCCATGATTTCAAAGCCGTAGCGTTTGGGAATTGCCTCCCTCCGCTTGGGCAAACTGTACTGTACAAATTTACTATTAGTTGAAATTTTGCAAGAGAGTACGCCTAAAACTTCTAGTGGTTTCTTGCCAATTTGTTTTTTGAATCCATTAACTTTTTTGATAAAGTCCTTGACATTAATCAGTCCTTGATTGGCAAAAGGTTTTAAGTCAGAAGGAATAATTAAATAATCCGCCGCAATTAGGGCAACTCTAGCATAAAAATTCAAAGATGGCGGCGTATCGATCAGTACAATATCATATTTATTCTGTACTTCTGCTAGTTTCTGAATTAAAATCATTCGGCTGTAATCTAGTTGATTGAGTTCCATTTCATATTGCATTAAATCAATGTGGGAAGGAACCACATCTATTTCTGGATGGCAAAAATTAGACTTGCGAGCTACTTGTGCAATCGAGAAAAAGTCTTCTGATTGCAAAACTTGAAGGATATTATTATCTTTCAAATCGTCTTGTTCTTCATCCTCAAATTTAACTAAACCTGTCGCAAAGGTTGTATTAGCCTGACTGTCTAAGTCTATCACCAAGACTCTCTTACCTTTCTTGCTCAGCGCTGCGGCTAAATTGATTACTGTTGTAGTTTTGCCAACGCCGCCTTTATTGTGGTAAACTGCAATGATTTTCATCGTATTTTGAGTTGTTGGGATAACGGTTACATCGGATTTAACTTGAGGCTTAACTGGATAATTTTCAGGTATTTGTTGTGGTTCAGAGATTTGACTTGGCTCAGGTTCTGCGGGGGCGGGATTGTTGGGCTGTACTGGGACTTCGCTCATTAACTCAGGACTAACCCAATTAATTTTACTATCTTCCAGTTTGAGATTATCGGGATTTTTTATAAAATTTAAACTATCTCTGCCAATTAAAGCGATAATTTCATCAATTCTATTTTCAATGTCTTGTCCAGCACACTTAAAGACTAGCTCAATATCATCGGCGATTCTTTCGTAAATTCTAATTTCTTTACCGTTAGTTATTAGTCCGTAGCGGATGCTCAAACTTGTTAAATAGCGAGTTAGTTTTCGCCGGTGGCGGTCTAAATTTTCCTTCGGATGTTTAGCCTCCATGACTACACTCATCGGTGAGTCTGTCTCGATGACTATGGGGATAACTTGGGTGGCAAATGAGAGGAAGTCGAGACGAATATTCCCAAATGCTATTTCTTGGTGCCAAGTGTCGGGCGTATAGCCTAGTTTGGGTAGCAGATAGCTGACAATGAGTTTGCTTTCTACTTCGCTTTCGTTGCGACAGTTATTAGGATTGAAAGTCATTCGATTTTAGATTTTAGATTTTAGATTTTAGATTGGGAATGACTGATTTAATAATGGTAGGGATTGTGATATTGACAGTAGGGCGCGCATTCCTCCCCTGACAAAGGCTACGGATTGTAATATCGAAAAACCCGGTTGTATTTGACAAACCGGGTTTTTCTGGCATTTATCGCGTTTAAAACTTACTTTGTTTTAGCGTTAAATTCCTGCAATGTTTGATAGCCGCCAGCGGGATTGTACAAGTGACAGTTGTCGGCAATCCGCTTCATTAAAGACCAAGAAAATTCTGTTTCGTAGAGATGATCTTGCCAATTTTCCTTTAAGCTGCTGTGGGCGAGGCGCAAATTGTACCAGGGAATAGCAGTTGAAAGGTGGTGGGGAACGTGCACGTTAATGTCGTGGCACAGAAACTCTACCCAGCGGGGATAATCGCAGTGAACTGTTCCCGATAGTTGCGCTTGGGCTTCGTCCCATTCTTCGGGTTCTTTAAAGGAAATATCTGGGGCTGTGTGGTGGACGATCGTAAAAGTGCTCATCCAGAAATGGTAAACCAGCCAGGGCACTAACCAAAATTTGACAAATCCCCAAATGCCTGTGGTTGCAATTAAAAGCGGGAATCCGATCGCAGCACCGATTAAAACGACAAAAACTGAAAACCGAACTTGTTCTTGTTTCTGTTGGCCTTTGAAGCGCCACCACATGAAGTGCACTTTTGCCCAGTGGGCGATCGAGCCAATCCACCACATCCGACCGAATATTAAACTATAAGCTATTTGTAAAGCCTTGGGCGCGGCAGCGTAGTCTTCTGCTGTCATCGGCTGCCAAGCATTATCCTCACCAAGTTTATTGGTGTGCTTGTGGTGGTAATTGTGTCCATGCCGCCATGCGTGAAACGGAAAAATTAACGGCAGAAATGCGAGATGTCCGACTAAATCGTTGACCCAGCGGCGGTTAGCAAATGACCGATGACCGCAGTCGTGGCCGATCACAAAAAAACCGGTTAATCCGGTTCCTGTGAAAATCCACATTAGGGGCAGTAGATACCAAGGCGATACTGCTAAGCCCAAGTAACCGACAGCAACTAGCAAAACGTTGACGATGACTTTTGTCCAAGCTTTGCGGGGGTTTTTGACGAATACTTCCCGCGGCAGGGTTTTGAGAATATCTTTGAGGCGCAGGTTGGAGGTGTCACTTGCGGATGTCAAATTTAGTGGTTTTTCGATCGATGCTGTCATAAATTGATTTCGATTCTCCGTATGCCATGAGCATGGCTTAACAAAATTAGCGCATAAAAAAGCGCAGTAAAATGTCAGCTCGTTGCCAGCAAGCAGCAGACGAGTTGAGCTGTAGGCAAGCGCGTTTTAGCAAATGCTAGCGATCGCTATCCGCAGTTAGGAATTTCTAGCACTTTTGGCAAAAAACACTGCGGGTAGCAAAACATTCGTTTTTATAACACAGGGGCAGGACAATTAGCATTAGGCGCTATTGTCTGCTAATTGCTCTTGCTGCCAGAAATCGGGTCGAGAGCCCGCAAGCCAGCGATCGAGCGTTGCTGTTTGAGGCTTTGCACTTCCAGCAGCAAGGATTCGATTTCTGCTTGCAAGTGCAGGAACTTAACTTGCTGATCGGCTTGGTAGGGGCACTTCACCAAATCTACTTTGCGGGCAAAACTGGTCGATAGGGTAGAAGAACTAGCCATTTCGGGGTTGCTCGCGGCGACTTGAGGCCGGGAAAGAGTGGATGAATTATTTGACATTAGTAATTGAGTAGACATATCTACACATTCACACCATTAAGTTACTTTAACCTGAACCGATCGTATTAAACATCAAATTAACCGATCGAGCTAAAATTAGTGTAAATTCCTTGGCCATTGCCTAAAACCATTGACATCGTGACCCTGATTCTACCTGCTACTGACTCTGCTGTTAACTCTGCTGCTAACTCCGCTGCCCGCGCAGCCGAGCCGAAACGCTACGGCTGGCCCGGCTTGATCGAAGCTTATCGCCCCTACCTGCCGGTGACGGAAACCACGCCGGTAGTGACCCTCCAAGAGGGCAATACTCCCCTGATTCCAGCACCTGCGATCGCCTCTCTCATCGGTCGAGACGTGCGCGTCTTGGTGAAATACGACGGCCTCAACCCCACTGGTAGTTTCAAAGACCGGGGGATGACAATGGCGATTTCCAAGGCGAAGGAAGCTGGTGCCGAAGCTGTAATTTGCGCCAGTACCGGCAATACTTCGGCCTCGGCCGCCGCCTACGCCAGACGCGGGGGAATGCGAGCTTTCGTGTTGATTCCCGAAGGTTACGTGGCTTTGGGCAAGCTGGCGCAAGCTTTGCTTTACGGTGCGGAAGTAATTTCGATTGGGGGAAATTTCGATCGAGCCTTAGAAATTGTCCGCGAAATGGCTGTCCATTATCCGGTGACATTGGTCAACTCCGTCAATCCTTACCGCTTGGAAGGTCAGAAAACCGGCGCTTTTGAAGTGGTGGACGCTTTAGGCGACGCCCCAGACTGGCTCTGCATTCCCGTCGGAAATGCGGGAAACATCACAGCATACTGGATGGGTTTTTGTCAATACCACCAAGCCAAAAAATGTTCGCGCTTGCCGCAGATGATGGGATTTCAAGCCGCGGGGGCTGCGCCGTTGGTAACGGGCCAAGCTGTGGCGCACCCAGAAACCCTGGCGACAGCAATTCGGATCGGCAACCCTGCTAGCTGGAAACAGGCGATCGCAGCTTCCGAAGCCAGCCGCGGCAGTTTTGCAGCAGTCACCGACGCCGAAATTCTCGACGCTTACCGTTTGTTAGCATCACAGGAAGGAATTTTCTGCGAACCGGCGAGTGCAGCTTCTGTGGCCGGTTTGCTGAAGGTAAAAGACCAAGTTCCGACTGGGGCGACGGTGGTTTGCGTGCTAACTGGTAACGGTTTGAAAGACCCGGATACCGCAATTAATCACAGCAACAATCAATTTAAAAGCGGCATTGCTCCGACTTTGGATGCAGTAGCTGGGGCGATGGGATTTTAAGAAGTTAGTTGGCAGTTGTCAGTTGTCAGTTGTCAGTTGTGTTCTTTGTGTCCTCTGTGATTCATAAAAATTCATACCGGATGCGGGAAACTCAGCGGCTTCAGCCCTGAGAGGTAAGCGACGCGGGGACTTCAGTCCCCGTGTTTTTCTTTGTT